>JAYTXY010000189.1:0-3266 GCA_043742705.1 Bacteroidota bacterium | reverse complement strand
CTCTTTCAAAAACTTTCCAGTGTACGATTGCTTACAATCTACCAGGTTATCAGGGGTTCCTTCGAACACAATGTTACCGCCTTCGGAGCCACCTTCGGGACCAAGGTCAATTACCCAATCAGCACATTTGATTACATCGGGATTGTGTTCAATCACGATGATGCTGTTTCCTTGTTCAATCAATGCATCAAACGACTGCAATAATTTTTTGATGTCATGAAAATGCAAACCTGTAGTTGGCTCATCAAAAATAAAAAGCGTGTGCTCGCGGTGATTTCCTTTTCCGAGAAACGATGCCAGCTTGATGCGTTGCGCTTCACCGCCACTCAAGGTAGATGATGATTGTCCGAGGTGAACATAGCCAAGACCAACATCAGCCAAAGGTTTCAGCTTCGCTGCAATTTTATGATCGCTGCCAGATGATTTAATTGGTGCACGGAAAAATGCTATCGCTTCATCAACAGTCATGTCAAGAATGTCTGCAATGTTCTTTCCCTTGTACTCCACATCGAGTATTTCCTGTTTGAAACGTTTCCCATGACATTCCTCGCACACGAGATGAATGTCTGCCATGAACTGCATTTCAATGGTTACTTCTCCTTCTCCTTCGCACAGTTCGCAGCGACCTCCTTCTACGTTAAAAGAAAAATGAGCAGGCTTGTATTTACGCCCGCGTGAAAGCGGGAGGTCAGCATACATTGCCCTGATCTCATCGTATGCTTTGATGTACGTGACAGGATTTGACCGCGATGATTTGCCAATCGGATTCTGATCCACAAATTCAACAGATGTGATTTTCTGGTAATCACCGCTGACTTTGTCGAACAAGCCTGTTTCCTCTCCGTAACCTCCATGAATTTTTTTCAGTGCAGGATACAGTACTTTTTTTATCAGCGAAGTTTTTCCTGAACCGCTCACACCTGTAACAACCGTCATCACTTGCAAAGGAAATTTCACAGTCACATTCTTCAGGTTGTTTTCACGTGCTCCTTCAATTTTGACAAAGCCGTTTCCAAGTCTTCTTCGATAGGGAAGCGGGATGCTTTCTTTTCCGCTCAGGTAACGACCTGTATAACTTTCTTTGCTTTTAAGGATGTCGCTGAATGTTCCCTGGAAAATTAATTCACCTCCATGTTGTCCTGCATCGGGACCAATGTCGATCAACTCATCCGAAGCGCGCATGATTTCTTCATCGTGTTCCACCACGATGAGTGTATTGCCAAGGTCGCGCAATGAATTCAGAACTTTTATCAAACGCTGCGTATCACGCGGATGAAGACCGATACTTGGTTCGTCCAAAATATACATTGACCCGACCAGGCTGCTTCCAAGTGAAGTGGCGAGGTTGATGCGTTGCGATTCTCCTCCGGATAACGTGTTCGACAAACGGTTTAACGTCAAGTATCCAAGTCCGACATCCGACAAAAACTGAAAACGGTTTGTGATTTCAATGAGTAACCTCTTTGCAACCTTCTGATCAAAATCATTCAATGCAAGGTTGTTGAAAAATTGAACCGAGTCACTCACAGGCATCAATACAATATCAGTGATTGACTTGTTGTTGATCTTCACATACGATGCGTCTTTTCGTAAACGTGTTCCTTTGCAATCAGGACAAGTCGTCCTGCCACGATAGCGGGACAACATCACTCGGTATTGAATTTTGTAAACCTGTGTTTCGATGTAAGAAAAAAATTTATTGAGCCCGTTGAAATAACTGTTGCCTGTCCATAGCAATTGTTTTTCAGCAGGAGTGAGGTCGTAATAAGGACGGTGAATCGGGAAATCAAATTTGTAAGATGCTTTGATCAACAGGTCATTCCATTCTTTCATTTTATCACCGCGCCAGCAAACAATTGCTCCTTCGTATACAGATAAACTTTTATCCGGGATTACGAGATCAGGATCAATGCCGATAACGGAACCAAAACCTTCGCAAGTCTTACAAGCGCCAAACGGATTGTTAAAACTAAACAGGTGCGTTGTCGGTTCTTCGAAAACAATTCCGTCCAGCTCGAAACGGTTTGAAAAATGTGAAGTTGTTTTTTCCCCTTTGTCGTTTACTGTTTCAACAAAACACTCTCCATGCCCTTCGAAAAAAGAAGTCTGAACGGAGTCGGCAATGCGAAATCGATTACTCTCATCATCTTTCAAAATGCTGAACCTGTCAATGACAACATGGATGATTTGTATTTGTGCTGTAGTTTTGTCAGCGAAACCGTTTTCAGTTGATTTTACTTTTTTCTTTTTTGCAGGTGCTTCGGAATATCCGAGCGATTCATTGAGTTGCCGGAGTATCTCTTTGTTTTCACCTGATAAAATATCTTCAATCTTTTTCAGCTCGCCAAGAAGGATCACCCGAACAAATCCTTTTTGCATCAGTACTTTTAATTCGTCTTCAATGTTTCTTTCAGGATGAACAGGTAACGGAGCGTATAAAATACACTTGGTATTTTCGGGAAGAGAAAAGAGATACTGAACCACGTCTTCAACGGTATCATGTTTCACTTCTTTTCCCGAAACAGGAGAATACGTTTTTCCTATTCGTGCGAACAGTAACTTCAGGTAATCGTAAATTTCCGTGGAAGTTCCAACCGTTGATCTGGGATTGCGCGTGTTTACCTTTTGCTCAATAGCGACTGCCGGAGAAATTCCTTTGATGTAATCCACATCAGGTTTATCCATTCTTCCGAGAAATTGTCGAGCGTACGAGCTGAGGCTTTCCACGTACCTGCGTTGCCCTTCAGCATAGAGCGTATCAAAAGCGAGCGATGATTTCCCTGATCCTGATAAACCCGTGATGACAATAAACTTATTGCGAGGTATTGCAACATCAATGTTCTTCAGGTTGTGAACACGCGCACCTTTGATGATGATAAAACTTTTTGAATCGAGTCGGTCAACTTTTGACATTGGAAAAATCTGGAATTCGCAAAGCTAATGATAAAGAGAGTAGGTTCGTACAGTGGATGTACGATTTGCGTATTGCGAAATGTGTATTTGGAAATATCCTAGATTCTTGCTTCTTGAATCTTGATTTCAATTAATAGGAATCAAGTTAGGGAGATCAAAAAATCATCTGGAAAATATTTATGAAAAGCAGAAAGCTGCTAAAGAGGATTAGCATTTGAACATAGCGGCTTGTCTTATACCATTTTTTTCCACTGTCAACTTTTTCAACGACTCCTAAAATTAATGAAACGAAAGAAAACAAAACCGTCCAGCCGTTGATTGACATACCTGCAAAACTTTTCGGAAGAATGGTG
>JAYTXY010000188.1:0-22601 GCA_043742705.1 Bacteroidota bacterium | reverse complement strand
TCTTTCTCCATCGAAGAATCAATAAAACAACAACCAGCCAAATGACAAAAGCGATTCCGGCTTTCCGCAACAAGCGATGATATTTGTCTGAATAAATTTCTTTCGTTTGATTCAGTTCGTCAAACTGAGCTTTCAAATCTCCCGTTTCTGTCTTACGTTTATTGAAAGCTGAGATATAATTAGCCTGAAGTGTGGCAAGTGTATCTGTTTTTTCTTTTGCAAAGAGCGAATCCTGTGCTTTGTCGTAACGCTGCAATTCATCCAGTCCGAAACGGTTCAGGTTTTTGGCGCAATATGCATCCGCTTTGCTTTTGAATTCATTCAGGATCTTCTGATCTGCAGGCGAAGAAATAACGGGTTGCTTGTCATCAGCACGCACAAATGCTGTAGTGACAAGAATCCACAGGAAAAGAAGGATAACTGTTTTAAGTTTTCTCAATGGTAAAGGCGACATAGAAACTGACAATTCATGCAAGTTACCTGAATATGCCTGAAGTAAGACTTCACTTCAGCCAAAACTTTTCAACGATGGATTGTGTATGACTTGAAACTGTCAGAAGGATTCACCATTTTAGCTTCCTGATTTAAACAATAAGTATGAGCAGGTGGAAGCGTCCGGGAATTATTCTGTTAATCACAGCGGTTTTGCTGCTGATTCTGTATTTCTGCACCCGTAATTTTTTTCTGCATAAAGTAGTGGATCATGTTACAAAGAAGCTAAAGGAAGATTACAACACAGAACTTTCCATTTCGGAAATTCACTTTTCAGGATTTGCGGGGATAAATGTTCATGAGCTTTTGGTTGTGCCTGATGACGGAGACACACTTCTTACTGTTGATTCCATGTATGTTCAGCCTTCGCTTTTTGCTTTGTTGACGGGGAGTATAAGATTAAAGCAAGCGGAAATAAAAAATGTAAAAGTTTCTCTTTCTTGTATTGATAGCGTTTGCAATTACAGCGTATTCTTAAAGAAGAAAAAGCGTGAAGAAGAAAAAGTTGTGTCGAAGAAGGATTACGGCTCTCTGGTAAATCGCCTCGTCACGAAAGCATTCGATTTTGCTCCACAGCGAGTAAGCCTTCAGAATATTCAAATCAGTTATCAAAAGGAGAACAAAGAAGAACATATTGTAATTCCTTATTTCATTTCTTCCAGTGATCAAATGAATGGTACATTGATTAATTTATCTGACAGTTCGCAGTGGAATTTGTCAGGACTGTTTTCTCAGCACGATAAAACTATTGATGTAGAAATTTTCCCTGTTCATCCTGAGGTATCAAAAGTTCCCATACTGAAAACTATGCTTGGTGGGGATTGTCGCTTCGATACCATCCATGTTGCCTTGAAAGAATATAGACATTCCGGTGATCATTCCGAACTTTTGGGAGAAGTAAGTGCAGATAATTTTTTCATTCAGCATCCGAAAATTTCTGACGAAGCAGTAGGAGTAAAGCATGCAGAATTTGATTTTGATGTAAAGGTTGGTAAGAATTTCATTGAGCTTGACAGCTCTTCATCGTTCATGGTAAACGAAATATTAGTTCATCCTTTTATTAAGTATGAGTCAGGAGATCGTAAGACTTACGATTTGAAAATCAATCTTGATAAATTGCCTGCAACCGATTTCTTCAATTCACTTCCTTCGGGAATGTTTGACGAAGTGAGTGGAGTGGAAGCAGACGGAACGCTGCAGTTTGCCTTGAACTTTCATTTGGATTCATCTCAACCTGATAATCTTGTTTTCGATGCTTCATTGAAGAAAGAAAAGTTCAGATTGAAAAAATTTGGTAAAGAAAGTTTGCTGAAGATGAATGATGAGTTCGTGTATTCAGTGTATGAACACGATCGTTTTGTCCGTACTTTTCCTGTAGGACCATCGAATCCTGAATTCACTCCGATGGATCGTATTTCTCCCTACTTCAGAAATGCTGTGCTGACATCAGAGGACGGAAGTTTCTTTTTTCACAATGGATTCAATGAAGATGCTTTCAGGAAATCAATTGCTGCGAATTACAAAGCAGGAAAGTTTGTCCGTGGCGGAAGTACAATCAGCATGCAACTAGTAAAAAATGTTTTTCTCAACCGTCACAAAACTGTTGCGCGAAAAGTGGAAGAAGCATTGATTGTCTGGCTGATTGAAAACAACCGTTTGTGCAGCAAGGAGCGAATGTTTGAAGTGTATGTCAACATCGTTGAATTGGGACCAAACATTTATGGTATAGGAGAAGCATCACGTTTTTATTTCAACAAGAAACCTGCTGAGTTAACTCTTGCTGAAAGTGTTTTTCTTGCAAGTTTGCTTCCGCATCCGAAATGGTTTAAGTACAGTTTTGATGAACAGGGAAACCTGAAACCATATTTCGCGGATTATTACAGAGTGGTTGCGAATTTTCTTCTGAAGAAAAACCTGATCAACCAGGATGAGTACGATCATTTGCAGCCACACATTGAATTGAAAGGACCTGCAAAAGAATTTTTAACTCCGAAGGAGAATTTACCAAACCAAGAAGAAGAAAGTTCTGTGGATTAAATCGAGAGTCTACGAATTACGAATTCATACTAATGTACAAATCGAAGTGTATTCGTAAATTCGAACTGATTCGTAATTCGTAGATACAATAGCACAAAAGCTAAATCAAGTCAACGCAGGAATTTAAATAGCCATGACGTTCAGCTGTTCCATCTTTTGCAGAAGGTCGATGAAAGGCTGGTAGTTCTCAAACTGCACGCGGATTTCCTGGAGAACCGTTTCTGCTTTGTGTAAATGAAAACTCCGCAGGTAATTGAATTTTTCTTCCGTGGTTTCGCCACTTTCGATGGCCGTCTTTTTTAAATCATCGCCGGCATCACATAGAAAAATGCGGCAGCTCAAATCAAGAAGCGAATAGAAAAACAAAACTTCTTCTGACTGGAAGGTAATGTGCTCGCCAATTTCATACTGTGAATTATGAATTTCAAAGTCATCGAGCCATTCTTCTTCAAAAATTTCAAGACGCATGGCTTCCTTGATCAGCTCATACTGCGGATGAAGCTGGATGAATTTTCCGGCAGCAATGGAAATGTTCACGAGTTGTTTGAATTCCTTCGTGACCATCACTGCAAGTTTATCTCCGTATAGAACTGAGGTTGTCATTTCTTTTTAGTCATACAAAGTTGATTAAAAATTGTTACCTGGAATCAAAATTTTTTCACAAAAAAAAATCAGTTTGCTTACAGATTTGTTTTTATCTTCGTGACCTTTCGAAAATTCAAACGTTGATTCGGTTTGAGGTAAAGCCAAAAATTATTTTCTTAGCGCTTGGCGAACTTTGCGACTTTGCGTGAAATTTTAATCTCGCAAAGGCGCCAGGAACGCAAAGGTAAGCCGATGAATTTGAATTAAGACACTGCCAAAAAATTCAATATCATGTTAGGACTGAAATTACCGACCGATCCACGCTGGGTAAACATCGTAGAAAAAAATATTGAAGAGATTCTGACAGATCATGCTTTCTGCGAACAGAAGGCTGCAACGAATGCAATTACCATTGTTGTTCAGTATCCTGAATACACGGATCTCGTAGATGCAATGCTTGAACTTGCCAAAGAAGAGCTTTCCCATTTTCAACGCGTGCATGAAAAAATAAAGGATCGTGGTTTTGTTCTTGGGCGCGAACGCAAAGATGAATACGTAAAAGAACTAGTTGCATTCATGCGAAGAGGTTACAAGCGCAACATCGTTCTCGTTGACAAACTTTTATTTGGAGCGATGATAGAAGCAAGAAGTTGTGAACGCTTTAAAGTCTTATCAGAAAATATCAACGATGAAGATCTAAAGCAATTTTATCGCGAACTCATGATCAGCGAAGCGAACCATTACACACTCTTCATCAATTTTGCTCGTAAATATTCCGGTGGCGAAGACATAGACAAACGCTGGCAGGAATTTTTAGAGTACGAAGCGCAGGTGATTTCCCGTTACGGAAAGAATGAGTCGATTCACGGGTGAGTTGGAAGTTATACGTAAACCGTTATTGGTTATACGATTTGATCTTAAATAACTTTTACTTGAGATTTTGGCGTACGCTTTAGTATTGCTTTTTTCTTATTCACTTTTCTGTTACTCAACAAAAGCAAAACCTGTCCGCCTCAGGAGGATGGCAGCAATTTTGTTAGCGGGCGTGTTTCTTGATTTCGTCAATATTCAACAACCTTGCGGAATGATAGACGCTTAAGACGTCAATACGATCTTTTGTCGCAATAAAATAGATCAATCTGTAATTGCCAACAATCATTTCCCGAATCTCGCTTAAATTAGCTTCAGGAACGATTCTACCAAGCATAGGAAAGTCACAAACTTTTCTGGCGGAAGTTCTGATTTTGGCAACCATAATCTTCGCATACCTGCGAGAATCTTTACCAATGAACTCTGAAATATTAATAAGATCCTGGATTGCCTGATCAGTCCAATTTAAGCGAGCCATTTGGGAAGCTTTTCATCAAGTTTTTCATCAGGAGTTACTTGATCATTCGCGCTTTGCTTCAAACCAGTTTCGATTTTATCAAGAATAATAATGCGTTCAATAAGTTCGTCAATAGGAAAATTTTCTGGCAATAGTTTGATTGTTTCGATGACTTTTTCTCGATTGAGCATGGCTTTATTATTTATGATTCAAATGTACAAAATTTCGCGCAAAGGTTATTTACATGCAAGCTACTGTTATAAGCCATTTCTAACCTTGTTTCCGATTTCAGTTTTTAGAACTTCGTATTCGTCTGCAGACATAGCTTTTTTAGGAATCATGAAACTTTTATCACTAGCGAGGTAAATATGTATATCATCCATTTTAACTTTTTTGAATTGTGACCAGTGCTCAATGATTTCTTCATTATCTCGAATGATTGTAAATGCATTGTCCGATAAAATAATTTTAAAGGTTTTGTATTTCTCAGTCTTGTTCAGAAAATCATTAACAGATTTTTTCCACTTTAAAAGATTTATAAGTCTCTTAATTAACTCGACAGAAACAATGATGAAAAGGATTGTAGTGAAAATAAGAAGCCCAAAATAATTGTTGGTGAAGAAGGCTAGCAGTAATGAAGATAAAACTAAAATTGAGATGGTGATTACTATATAAGTTTGCTTTTTTACCCCTGGTGCAAAAAAAGTTTTTCTGCGCCATCTCTAAAATACATTTCCTCGAAATCTTTTCTTTTATAATTTAGATTTATTTCAATCATTTTTTTAGAAAGGGCTTATAAAATTTAAATAGCAGCACTCTTCCTAAAGAACTCAACACTTTAGTTAAACTCACAAAGAAGTCTCCTCCTCAAACCTCAAAATTGCTTCTCTCCAGTCTTGAGGAATTTCAACAGATTTATTTAACTCGTAATCGAATGCAACAATTACACTTGTTCCGTCTGCCATCAGTTGCTCTTTGTCATTCAGCATTCGAATCATCCTGAATTCAAGATCAAAACTTTTCGTTCCCATTCGTGAACAGCGTGTGTACACAAAAATCTCATCTCCGAATTCAATGGGCACAATGAAATTGATTTCTGTCCGCGCAAGAATAACTCCTTGCTTTGACCAATCGTATTTCCAGTCAACTGCTTCACCGAAATAGGCAATCCTTGCCTGCTCGACATAGGTCAGATAGTTGGCGTTGTTCACATGTTTGAACTTGTCCATGTCAACAAAGCGGATCTCGATTTTTGTTTTATGTTTAAAGAGGTTGAGTTCCATAATTGTCAACGGACCACAGTCCACCGTTTGGTATTTGTTATTCTTAGTTTTTTGATTTTGTATTAAGAGCTACTTTTATTGTTAGACACTACTTTTAGCTAAATAGATTCCTCCTGAATGACAACTCCAAATCCAATAACAATGTCCCATGAACTAATAAACTAATAAACCAATAAACTAATAAACTAATAAACTAATGCCTAACCCTTCACATCCAAACTCCCATAAACCGAATTGTGCGAAATAAACTCCGGCACAATCTCTTTCATCTTCCTCACAATTGCTTCGTTGTTCTGCGCTCCGAATAAATTAATCAGCGCTGTGATATTTTCTTCAATTTCTTTGAAGTCATATTCACGAACTTTTGCAATCATAATTTTTGAATGATGAGTCGGCAATGTTTTCTCTTTGTCATTCAATAACTCTTCGTGAATTTTTTCTCCCGGGCGCAAACCAGAAAACGTAATCTGTATATCTTTTTCCGGAACCAATCCTGAGAGTTGAATCATCTTCCTTGCAAGTTCAAGAATCTTCACACTCTTGCCCATGTCGAAAATAAAAATCTCTCCGCCATTTCCCATTGCACCTGCTTCCAGTACAAGCTGACAAGCTTCAGGAATGGTCATAAAGAAGCGCGTGATGTCAGGATGCGTAACAGTAACAGGTCCGCCTTCTTCAATTTGTTTTTTAAAGCGTGGGATGACGGAACCGTTTGAATCGAGGACGTTTCCAAAACGAGTGGTAATGAACTTCGTGGATGAAGCTCTGTTAAACGACTGACAATAAATTTCAGCAATACGTTTTGTCGCGCCCATGATGTTGGTTGGGTTTACGGCTTTGTCAGTCGAAATCATCACAAACTTTTCCACGTTAAATTGATTGGCGAGATCAGCGAGCACTTTTGTTCCGTACACATTGTTCATGATACTTTCCGAAGGATTGTTTTCCATCAATGGAACATGTTTGTAAGCTGCAGAATGAAAAACAATTTGCGGATGAAAAGCATCAAACACTCTTCTCATGCGATCTTGTTTGGTAACATCTCCAATCACGGTTTCAAGATTTTTGAAACCATAACGTTCGTTGATTTCCAATTCAAGTTCGTAGATGGGAGATTCTGCCTGGTCGACAACAATTATTTTTTCAGGATTGAACGGAATGATCTGCCTTACTATTTCACTTCCGATTGAACCAGCGCCACCAGTAATCAGGATGATTTTTCCTTTTAGTTCATGTTTAATTTTTTCTTTGTCCAAATGAATCGGATCACGCTCGAGCAATTCTTCAATACGGATTTTCCGAAGCTGGTTAAAACTCAGTTCACCGTTAATCCATTTGTTTACAGGAGGAACGTTCAGAACTTTCGTATCGTACGTCAGGCATTTTTCAATGATCTCTTGTTTTCGTTGCGGAGAAATATTCTGAATGCTGATGATCAGGTTGGCTTCCGGATGTGTACGTAGCAAATCATCAAAGTCTTTCGCTGAATTAAAAATCTCAACACCTTCCAATGTCATTCCTGCTTTCTTTGGATCGTCATCGAGGAATGCAATTACTTTGTAGCGAGTTCCTTTGTCGCGATCAAGTGAACGCTTTGTAATCACGCCCGATTCACCGGCTCCGTAAATTACAACATCCGATTTTTTGCGCGATGGATTTCTTATTTCCATGTAGAGCGTTTTCACAATCACGCGGGCTGCAATAAGCAGGAAAGAAGTGGTGATGAAATCGATGATGACAATGGAAAAAGGAATCATGTAGATTTTGGTGATTCCGTAAGAAATGAAGTTGATCACAATGAATGCAAGTGAACCTATCAGTACATTAAAGAAAATCCGCTGCGCATCTTTCGTACTCGTGTACCGGATTATTCCTGCATACGTTTTATTTACGAGGAAGGTGGCGGCACGAACAGTTATCAGCGTTGTAAACACGTATCCGAAGCGCTCAATTTCAATTTTAGGAATGTGGAAATTGAATCGTAGCAGGTACGCCAATATTAGCGAGCCAATACATGCTGTTACATCAAAACAGAAAATGATCCAGCGCGGAGTATTTTTTTCGGTGAGTCTGATCATCTAATTCAAGTCTGGTAAAATCGATTTTCAAAGGTAGAATAATCTACGAATTACGAATTTATACTAATATACGAATACGGTTATTCCCAGTTTGGTCTTTGCGTTCTTAGTGACTTTTTCTTTGTGACCTTTGTGGTAAAAATTTAAACACAAAGAACACAAAGGGTCTCACAAAGTTCACTAAGAGCCTTCGAAAGGAGTAACTACTGAATACGCTTTGATTCGTATATTAGTATAAATTCGTAATTCGTAGACAGGATAGCAAGCTGCAATACTTCTAATGTTACGATCACTATCCAGAACGAATGATTTTTATCTTTGTCACGATAAGTTTTTTACTTGTTTTGAAACTAAGGAATGAAGATTCTTTTCATCACACCATATCCGACCGGAGAAGCTCCCAGTCAACGTTTCCGCTTTGAACAGTACTTTTCTGAACTGAGAAAAAACGGCATTGACTACGATGTATCTTCCTTCTGGGATATGAAAGCGTGGAGCATTTTATATAGTAAAGGACACTGGTTGGGAAAGTTTTTCGGACTTCTTCGTGGATTTTCCAGGAGGCTCAGTGAACTGTTTTCGCTGAAGCAATACGACTTTGTTTTCATCCACAGAGAAGCTGCACCTTTCGGTCCTCCTTTGTTTGAATGGTTGATTACAAAAGTGTTTAAGAAATACACCATTTATGATTTCGATGATGCTATTTGGCTTCCAAATGCATCGGAGAATAACGGTCCGCTGAAGAGAATATTAAAACGCTTTCATAGTACAGCAGCAGTTTGCAGGTTTGTAAATAAAGTTTCAGTCGGAAATAATTTCCTAGGAGATTTTGCCCGCAGGTATAATAATCAGGTTGTTTACAATCCCACCACGATTGACACCGATGAACATCACAATACAACAACTGATCACAGCAACCACAAATTCATCATTGGCTGGACGGGCTCTCATTCTACCATGAGATACCTAGAAGAGTTGGCTTTTGTGATGGAAGAACTCGAAAGGAAATTTGATTTTGAATTTCATGTCATCTGTGATGTTCCTCCAAAGTTTAAACTGAAGTCGTTGAAATATATCAAGTGGAGTAAACAAGCTGAGATTGATGACTTGTTGAATTTCAATATTGGTCTTATGCCACTTGCCAACGAAGAATGGGCAAAAGGTAAATGTGGTTTCAAAGCGCTTCAGTACATGGCGCTTGGAATTCCTGCCGTTGTTTCAGATGATGGAGTGAATGCTGAAATTGTGGATCATGATGTAAACGGTTGCGTATGCAAAACCCACGCAGACTGGATTTTTTATCTCTCTAAATTAATTAGCGAACCCGACTATTTGAAACGTCTCAGCAGCAAAACAAGAGAGAAGATTATAGCGCATTATTCGTTGCAGTCGAACAAGAAAAATTTCGTTGGTTTATTTAATGAGACTTGATTTTTGCGAGTGCGAAGCATAAAGCAAAAATCCTAGTCGAATTACCCCGATAGCGAAGCGTATCGGGATCGGTTTGCTTCAGAGTCAACGCCATTAATTTCCAAACAGACCTTAAAAAGTTAAGATTAAAACAATACTTTTGAACTTATAAAGCTTAAGAGATGGAAGAAGTAATCACTGAATTGAAAAACACGGCTCTTACCGATGTTCATGTCAAACTGGGAGCGAAGATCGTTCCTTTTGCAGGCTACAACATGCCTGTTTCCTATGAAGGAATTAATGCAGAGCATGAAACGGTGAGAAAAGGCGTGGGCGTATTTGATGTTTCGCACATGGGAGAATTTATTTTGAAAGGTGCCGGAGCATTGGATCTTATTCAGCGCGTTACTTCAAACGATGCTTCGAAGCTAACGGATGGCAAGGCTCAGTATTCATGCCTGCCAAATGATGCAGGCGGAATAGTGGATGATCTTTTAGTTTATCGCATTGATGAGAAAACATATATGTTGGTTGTGAATGCTTCCAACATTGAAAAGGACTGGAACTGGCTGGTAAAGCACAACACCGGAAATGTGGAGATGCACAACATTTCTGATAAGACTTCCTTACTTGCTGTTCAAGGACCAAAGGCTGCAGAAGTACTTCAACTATTGACAGATATCGACCTGAAAAGCATGGAGTATTATACGTTCAGCAAAGGTAAATTTGCAGGCGTTGATAACGTATTAATCTCTGCAACAGGATACACAGGAGCAGGCGGTTTTGAAATTTATTTTGAGAATCCAGCTGCTCATAAAATCTGGGAAGCCATCTTCGAATCCGGGAAGCAGTTTGGAATTAAACCGATCGGTTTGGGTGCACGCGATACACTTCGGCTCGAAATGGGTTTTTGTCTGTATGGAAATGATATTGATGATGCAACGTCTCCTATAGAAGCAGGTTTGGGCTGGATCACCAAATTCACGAAGGACTTTACGAACAGCAAAGCGTTGCTTGAGCAAAAAGAAAAAGGAGTTTCAAAAAAGTTGGTGGGATTTGAAATGATTGATCGTGGAATTCCTCGTCACCATTATGAAATCAGAAATGAACAAGGAGAGAAGATAGGAGTGGTAACTTCAGGAACACAATCTCCATCGCTGCAGAAAGCAATTGGTATGGGATACGTTTCCAAGGAGTATGCAAAAGCAGGAACAGAAATTTTTATCAGCATCCGTGATAAGAATCTGAAAGCGAGAGTGGAGAAGATTCCTTTTTATAAGTCATAACAACTTCTACGAATTACTAATTAAATACGAATTTACGAATATGCGAATAATGACTCTTCAGTTTTCCCCATCATTTAGTATATTCGTAAAGATTCGTAATTCGTAGAATTGAATAATGAAACCCGAGACAAGAAATATTGAAGTCTGCAGCTCACCGATGCTTTTTGATTTGTATCGTCATGCAGACAGTATCGTTGTTGTCATCGATGTTCTGCGTGCAACGTCATCCATGTGTGTCGCTTTTGAGCATGGCGCAGAAAAAATAATTCCTGTTTCAGGCATTGAAGAAACAAGAAAGTACAAGGAGCAAGGTTTTGTGATTGCAGCCGAACGTGATGGAGAAATGGTCGAAGGTTTTGATTTCGGGAACTCACCATTTAGTTTCATGGGTGAAAACGTGAGAGGAAAATCCATTGCCATCTCCACGACAAACGGAACGCAGGCAATTGCTGTTGCCCGCAAAGCACAGCAGGTAGTTATCGGATCGTTTCTTAACCTTGACAAACTTTGCGACTGGCTGAGCAAGCAGAATAGCAATGTGCTTTGTCTGTGTGCAGGATGGAAAAACCGTTTCAACATGGAAGACACCTTGTTTGCAGGTGCTGTTGTGCACCAACTGAAGGCTGCCGGGTTTTCTGCTACGTGTGATTCTGCAATTGCTGCAGAGCATCTTTACATGCTCGCAAAAGATGATCTGAACGGTTTCCTTGAAAACTCTTCACATCGCAGGCGATTAAAAAAACTGAAGATCGAACGAGACATTGAATATTGTTTAACTCCAAACCAAACCAATGTAATTCCAGTGTTGCAGGGAGATGCGTTGGTAAAACTGGAAGAGGTTTTTTCCTGAATCTATGAAAAAAAAACTGTTGAATTATTTTTTCCTGTGCGGCATTTTATCTCTCTGTATAAACTCTGCATTCGGCTGGGGATTCTGGGGACATAAGAAAGTTAATCACATGGCATGTTTCACGTTGCCTCCTGAAATGATCGGCTTTTACAAAAGTCACATCGATTTTCTTACTGAACATGCTGTGGATCCTGATAACCGCAGGTATTCCAGTAAAGCAGAGCCTCCGCGTCATTACCTCGATGCAGATCATTATGGAGCGCATCCGTTTGATTCACTTCCGAAGAACTGGAAAGATGCTGTTGCAAAATATACAGAAGACACGCTCAATTCATACGGCATTGTTCCATGGTACATTAATAAGATGATGTACAGTTTGACTGAAGCATTCAAAAATCAGGACGTTGACAAGATCCTTTATTTCTCTGCCAACATCGGTCATTACATTGCTGATGCTCATGTGCCGCTTCATTCCACTGAAAATTATAACGGGCAAATGACCAACCAGGTCGGCATTCACGCTTTCTGGGAATCACGCATTCCTGAATTGTACGGTGATGACTATGATTTTTTTGTCGGGCGCTGCGACTATATTAAAAATGTGCAGTTGCATGCCTGGAGTATTTTGGAGCAAAGTTTTTCTGCAGTTGATTCTGTTTTAGGGTTTGAAAAAGAATTGAGCAGGACATTTCCTTCTGACAAAATTTTCTCCTTTGAACAGGTCGGGAATAACACGCAGAAAGTTTACTCCGCAGAATATACAAAGGCGTACGATACAAAACTGAACGGAATGGTAGAACGCAGAATCCGCGCAGCGATATTAAATGTCGGCTCTTTTTGGTACACTGCCTGGGTAAATGCCGGCAGTCCTGACTTGAATTCCATTGGCAACAAGGATGTTTCTGAAGACATGAAAAAAAGCCTGGAAGAAGAACGTAAAGCCGTTCCGGTCATAGAAGAGAAAAAGGGGAGAGGACCTTTTTGAAATAATACTTCGACTAGTTAATTTTTTTGAAGTTGATTGTTTACACACATAGTCAACTAAAATATTACTCCGGAACAACAGAGCTTCTAATTAATGGGATCGGTTTAATGCCCCATAGCTTGCTGTGGATTTATCAGAAAAAACAAAAGGCTGCTTGTAAAGCAGCCAATTGTTTTTTCTGAAATGGGTGATCTTTAGTTATCCCACCAAACTTTGGTTGTAAGGTTTGAAATAATCACAGCATTCGGATTATATAAACGCTCGTTTTGTTCTGTCGGGTAACGAACAGGGATAGTTGGAATTACTCCGCTAGGACTTGGTAAGAGTGCAGGAATTCCATCTGGATGTGCACTTGTTACTGTTCTTCTCCAATCGGACCATGCCTCAGGCTGAGTGTACATTACAACCCATTTTTCAGACATGATCTGCATGTAAGCAGTATCGGCATCAGTTGACAATGTTCCATACGTAGCGAGATAGCTTGCAACCGAAGGTGCATCAATACCTGTATAGCGCGCCATTGAATTGGTCAATGCATCAGTAAATGCAGTTTGTGCACGAGCCGTGTTACCTGCGCGAAGAGCTGCCTCAGCTTCAATAAACTTTGCTTCTACAAAGGTTACCAAAGGAAGAGGAGTTGCATCAGAAGGATCAACTCCTGAATAGAATGTACCAATGTTGCTTGTTGTAATATCCACATCACCCGTAGCAGTACCTGAATAAGAAGCACTCTGATCCTCCGTAAAATAAAAAGGAATACGCGGATCATTATGACCAATCATATAATCCACAAGGGTTTTACCTGCATGAATATAATCGGCTCTTTGCTGGTTGAAATCTATCCACGTGTTTACATTCGCAGCACCATCAAATATAGTATTCGCATCATCATCATTGCTTCCGAGTCCAAATGTAATTGCGGCATCAATGTCTGCTAATGCATCAGCAGCTGAGCCTGCCGGATCGCGTTTACTAAGACGGTTGTGATAACGTGCTTTAAGAATCCAGGCAGTTTTTACCCAGGCTTCATTGTCTCCTCCGTGAATCAGATCATCTGCGCCGGGAAAAATAGCATTTGCCGCAGCGGTTGTTTCTAAATTTAGGATTGCGTCAGTCAGCAATGTTTGAATGTCAGCAATAACGGATGCCTGGGAATCAAAGTGGGGTGTTAAATTATCAGCACCAAGTCCGGCTTCACGATTTGGGATGTCACCCCAAAAATCGGTAGCAATTCCTAAAATCATTGCTTTGCAAACTTCGCCAATACCTTTATAATAAGGAGCTCTTTCGGCTGCTCCGCGGGCAATTACTTCATTGGCATTGACAAGACCTGCATTGTAAAGAGTTGTCCAGTCGTTTTGAACATCATTTTCAGTTAAAGAATAATCAGAATATTCCTGTGATTGAAATTGTGTTCCTGTAAAATGCTGTACCCAGCTTCCTGAAGTACGAGCCATTGCACCGGTATAGTTCGCAAAAATACTTACCTCAACAACAGGCAACAATGTTTGCAACGAAGCATGTGTAGGTCCATTCGGATCCACATCATCCTGCGAAACATATTTTTCACAGCCACTGATTGAGATCAGGAGTACTGTGGAGAGTAATATCATTGATATTTTTTTCATTTTCTTTTAGTTTTATGGTTAGTAATGTAGGATGATTAGAATGTTCCTCTTAGAGATACAGTGTAAGATTTTGTATTCGGCATGTTAAACCAATCCACACCTGAATAATTTGATCCTGCACCTGTCAGACTTGTTTCAGGGTCAACACCGGTATAATCAGTGTCTAGCCAAAGATTTCTTGCACTTGCAGAAATTTCAATACTCGCGAATGGAGAATGCTTAAGAATTTTCTTATCCAACACGTAGCTGATCGATACTTCTCTTAAACGAACCCAGCCGGCATCCTGAATTGCATTTTCTGTTGCACCAAAATCACCCTGATAAACTTGCCAGTAATCAATTGCTTCAATCGGAATGTTATTCGCTTCTCCTGTTGGAAGAACGCCAGGAATAATAAACTGGTGCTCGCGGTCAGCAGAAGCTAGGGATTTTCCAATTCTGTTTAAACGTGCCTGAGTTCCATTCCATATCTGACCACCTTTTTTAATATCAAGCAACCCTCCGATTGTAAGATTCTTGTACGTGAAAGTAGTCCGAATTCCTGCAGTCCAATCCGGCAATGTAGTACCGATCTTATTGAGAGTAGCAGATGCAGTTGGAAGTCCTGAGCTAGGATCAATAATCAATTTTCCGCTTGCATCACGATCCCATGATGTTCCGTAAATAACACCGAATGGTTCACCGACTTTTGCAAAAATTCCCGGGTCACCAAAGCCGACTTCAATTTCAGATTGATCTATGCCTGGAGCAAGTTTGTTAACCATGTTTGTGTTCTTCGCATACGTTGCGTCAATTCTCCATTCAAAATTCTTGGTTTTAATTGGAGAGAAACCCAGTTCAACTTCAATACCCTTATTTTCGAACTCCCCCTGGTTGTCAAGAATTACTGCAGAGCCGGTAGAGAAGGCAACAGGTCTTTGAAGAAGTACATTGGATGTTATCGCATCGTAATAAGTAAAGCCGATCGTAGCTCTCTCATGGAAAAGTTTCAGATCGATTCCAACCTCAGGACCTTTGGTGATTTCAGGTTTGAGATCGGGATTCCTGATAATATTACTAATACCGAATCCGTTTGTACCGTTGTAAGGAAAACCGAATCCGTTTGTAAATCCGTCAGAAAAGAATGGCTTCGTATAAATATTAATTGATGAGTAAGCTCCTGGAGAATGACCAGATGTTGCATAAGCCACTCTGATCTTACCAAATGAAAGAACTTTGTCAATACTTTTTAAAGCCTTAAGTTCGGTGAATACAAAAGCTGCATTTACGCCGGGATAGAAAAACGTGCGCTTGTTAATCCCAAAAGTAGATGTCCATTCCTGACGACCACTTACGGTAAGAAAGAGCGTGCTGCTATAATCAAAGTTGATATCTGCAAATAATGCATCACTTCGGGTTCTTACTTTGTTTTCATCAGCATACAGATCTGAAGCATTTCCCATGTTGTAAAATCTCGGTATAGCGAGATTCCTTCCACGTGACAATTGATCATTATCAATTTGCTGATCGGCATTCGCTCCAATGTTTAAAGTTGCAGCAAAAGCAGACGACAATTTTCTTGACACTGTAGCGAAAAGATCAGTGTAAATTTCCTGATGATATACTGCGTCCTGTGTGATCTGACCACCAAGTGATTGAGTAGAGTTATTTGCACCAATTGCATAAATTCCTTTCCTGTCATCATTATAAGTATCAATGCCTGGTCTGAATGTAATTTTTACCCAGTCAGCCGGAAAATAATTTAACGCTACGTTAGCAATTAAACGGGTTGTATGATCCTCAAATGTATTGTTGTATACACTCCAGTAAGGATTATCATAGGCTTTATTGTAACTCCATTGATAGCCTGTAAAGTGTTCCCAATCTTCGCCTGCTCCGGTACGTAAATCATAACTTGCAGGAGCACGAAGTAACCCTAACATAATACCGGAAAGGTTGCTTCCGTTTTGAGCCCTTAAACCACCATCTTCAGATAAAGATGCAGTACTGTTAATACTAATCTTGTCGTTTAATTGTGATTGAGCAGTTAGTCGGATATTTAACCGTTTAAACTCAGTGTTTGGAACAATTCCGGTTTGAGATGTCTGACTAACGCTTAAGCGATATGCATTTTTTTCGGTTCCGGACGAAACCGCAATACTATTTGTAAACGTTGATCCTGTTTGTAAAAAGTTTTCCAGGTTATTAACAGGAATCAATCCTAACGCACTGATAGTTGGTCCCCATGAATTTGCAGTTCCGCGTTTATCATCACCTGTTCCCCAGATTCCATCACCGCCGGGTCCGGTAGTGTTATATGTTGGTGTATTACCTGTAATACCACCACCACTTCCCTGAGCATAAATCCTTTGCTCTTCCGGTACGTTGTTTACTTCATCCCATTGGTATGAAGATGAAAAAGAGACTTGTGTCTTTTGACCGAATTTTGCTTTCTTAGTAGTGATGATAATCGCTCCGTTTGATCCCCTTTCACCATACTGCATCGCAGCAGCTGATCCTTTCAATACAGTTACACTTTCAATGTCATCAGGATTAATATCAATTGCGCGGTTCGAATAATTTACTTCTTCAAGATTTCCGTTGAATGGATAATCTTTTGAAGTAGAGGTAGTGGTTTGATTATCTATTGGAACTCCATCGACTACAAATAGGGGCTGGTTGTCTGTAAAAGACCTGATACCTCTTATATTAATCTTACTGGAAGCACCCGGCACACCTGCACTGCTGACTACATTAACTCCTGCAACCTTTCCTGCCAATGAATTTACAACATTTACTTCATGAGCATTTGAAATCGCAGCTCCAGAAACTTGCGTAGTTGCATAACCGAGAGAACGTTGTTCTTTTTCAATTCCCAAGGCTGTAACAACCACTTCATTTAATTTCACCAAATCAGGATCCATGATAAGATCAACATTGTCAGTGCTGCCAACCGCAATTTCTTTACTCTTCATCCCAACAGATGAATAGACCAATGTTTTTGCAGTTACAGGAATCCGGATTTTGTAATTACCATCTATATCAGTAGATGTTGCGATTACAGTTCCCTTCACAACAACAGTTACTCCCGGAATGCCGAGGTTATCCTGAGAGGAGGTGACCTTACCACTAATGGTTCTTTCTTGCGCGCTTGTTTGCAAAAATACGCACACAAGCAACAATGCGAGCAACGTAATTGTTTTTCTCATAGTTTTGGTTTTTGGTTAAAGTATACTTCTTGAAAATCGGGATCAAGTTAAAAAATATATTAATACATTAACAAATATTTAACAACTTCTTTTTTTAAGAAAACACAATCTTTTGAAAGTGAATAAGTTCTTTTCACTTAAAAAAAGTCTTTTTCGTTTTTAACAATACGGGGTTTATAACTAAAAAATAAATTTGCTTTGTGTTTTTCTTTTGCCATAAATTTGCCCCCATCAAAATCGCAACTAATCTAATCTAAACCTAAAACCACAAAAAAAATGAAAAAAGTATTATTAACGGTTGCATTGCTGTCTTCTATCGGATTTGCAAATGCACAAGACATGATGTCGAAAAGAGGAACTCCAATTCTTCCTGAAGCGAAAGATTGGTCAATTGGATTTAACGCAATGCCGGTTCTTGAATATTTCGGGAACGTTGCAAGTGGCAGTGTAGGTCGTAACACAGCTGGAATCGGTTACCAGACTCCATGGACCATTGTTGGTAAAATGATGAAAGATGAGAACACAGCATATCGTGTTAAGGTGAGAATCGGTTTTGGTTCTTCTTCTAACGATTTTTTCACTGATGATGAAACAAGCACAACTACTCCTAAGGCGCAGGTTACTGATACTAAGAAGTCAAGTTCTATGAACATTACTCTTGGTGGAGGTATCCAAAAATACAGAGGAAAAGGAAGATTGAAAGGTTACTATGGTGCTGAAGCGGCTATCATGTTAGGTAGCAGCAAAGACACTTACTCTTATGGTAACGCACTTAACTCTACAAACGCTGATGCTTCGCAAAACAGTCATGATTTCGGTGGAAACATTGCGAACACTGACCGTATCACTGAAGATAAATCAGGTTCTACTTTCGGTTTCGGTATCCGTGGTTTCATCGGTGCTGAATATTTCTTCGCTCCGAAAATGTCTGTTGGTGCAGAATACGGATGGGGAATCAGCTTAAACTCAACAGGAGAAGGAAATACAACTACTGAGTCTTGGGATGCAACTGCTACAGCAGTGAAAAGCACATCTGTAAAATCAGCAGGTAGCTCAACATTCAACATTGATGTAGACAACCTGGAAGGTGCTCTTGTACTTTCTTTGTACTTCTAAGAAAAATTAGTTTTATTGAAAAGTCCGTCTCTTCACTGAGACGGACTTTTTTTTTGCAATCAGATTTCGTTTTTTCGTCAGGTCTTCCTGTCTCACACACCTCCATATCAAAACCTGATAGTACATACTATTCGCTATTGTTGCCCTTTTAGTCAACAAATCAATGTGAATAAATATAAAAATGGGAATTTGGCGGTTTGAGAAAAGGATGTACATTTGCCGCACATAACTCAAAAACACAAAAAAAATGAAAAAAATTGTATTAATCGCTTTAGGCGCTTTAATGTTTACAGCTGATGTTAACGCACAAAAACAAGCAGGTGGAGAAAAGAATCTTGAAGTTCAATTCGCTCCATTGGGAGGACAGCCGATTTCAATCGGAGGCATTCGTTTCAGAAAATTCAATGCGACAGGTACTTCTGCATGGAGAGTAAATGTATTCATCGGAATGAACAGCAAAAAAGACATCACTCAACAAAGTGATACTTCAGGAAATCCTGAATTGACAAAAACTACTTCTGGTATGTCAATCAGCATCAATCCTGGTTACGAAAAACATTTCGCAGGAACTGAGCGTCTTTCTCCATACATCGGAGGCGAAATCGCTTTCAACATGACTACTTCTAAAGTTGAAGAAGAAGATGATAATGCTGATAAAACAATTAACACAACTACAACTAAAGGAGAAGATGGATCAATTACATTGGGTCTTAACCTGGTTGCAGGTTGTGATTTCTATTTCTCTAAGAGCATTTACCTGGGAACAGAATTAGGTTTCGGATTCTCTACAACCAGCAAGTCTGATAAAGAAGTTGAATACTCCGGTTTCACTTCACCAGCTCCTGCAAACCCGGCTGCTGTAAAACAAGGTTCTTCATTCCAGTTAGGTCCGAATGTGAACGGTATGATCAGACTTGGATTTTTATTCTAGAATTTTTATTTTTAAATCGTGAATCCTGCTGGATTGCAGTTTAAATAGTAGAAATCTTAAACAGAAATAAAAATGAAAAAAATAACGATCAAATTAGCATTCTTAGTTTCAATCGCTTCTCTATTATTTGTAGTTTCCTGCTCAAAGCATGACGATTGCAAAGGAGGAGCTCCTGAAACTGAGGATCAGAAAATGGACAGGAGAGTTAAGACGATGATTAACAAACTCCCTATCTTTAAATACAAAAGTGCTCCTTCCGGAAATTCAACCGGTCTTAATACACTGGATGGGTTTAGTTTTTCTAACCCTACTGTAGGTTATAACTACTCTTCTGTAGTAGGCTATACCTACGCAGTTGCTAAGAACATTATATTTCTTTATGCAAATTCATTTGGAAGTAATCGTACAGGCGGAACTGTTGTAGCAGGCTCTAGTTCACTTGATATAAATTATACCTTTTGCTTTACATCGGATGACCAGACCGGAGGTGTTAATTTATTCTCTACAAATGCTCCTACTTCCGGAACATCGGGTGTAATAGGTGTTAGCGGTGATTTCGAAGCATTGGCAGATGCTAATGATTCAACATCGTTTTCAGACATCTTTCACGGCTTGGCGTTTTACTTCGTGTATGATTCGGAAGCTTCAGGTACATACGATGTTATCGACTGGTCAACTGTTGACTGGAATGATTCAACATCAATCGATCAAAAATGTTTTGCATTCGTATTTGATTTTGCAACCGGAAAACTCTATATGTCACTGTCAGGAACACTGACCGTTAACGGTGGCATCATGGACTTCAATGGTGATTACCTCGCAATTGAAGGATTTATCCTTGATAATGACGGACTCAATTTGGACGACATTCATTACAGGAGAGTGTCCGGTTTCGGAGCAATGGGATGTAATTAATTTTTTTTTCTCATAGAAAAAGGCTGATCTTTAATAAAGGTCAGCCTTTTCTTTTTCAGGAGGGAGTCTCAAGAAAAATTAATGGACATTCTGCATAAGTTGACAAAGGATTTTCTCCAATTTTTCTCACCGCCAAGACACAAAGGCGCAGAGAAATTATCAATAAGTACAATGTTCTTTCTTAGCGTCTTCGCGTCTTCGCGGTTTTATTATTTAGTCGATACAATTGAAAGCGAATTATAAAGGAGGCTATTCCGTTCGCGATAATTGCCTCCGCACATCTTTTTCTTTAAGACTTTCCCGTTTGTCAAATAGTTTTTTTCCTTTCGCAAGAGCTATTTCAAGCTTTGCATAACTGCGTTCATTGAAGAAAAGCTGAACGGGAATAAGCGTAGTTCCTTTGTCTTTCATCTTCGATTGAATTTTTCTCAACTCGAGACCCGTAAGTAAAAGTTTACGCATTCTCTTTGGTTCATGGTTATTGAAGGAACCTTGTTTGTATTCGGAGATGTGCATGTTTTTCACATACAGTTCTCCGTCAATAAAAACGCAATATGAATCTGTGAGGTTTGCTTTTCCTTCGCGTACCGATTTTACCTCCGTTCCCGAAAGCATAATTCCTGCTGTGTAGGTTTGAAGGAAATGGAATTCAAAGCCGGCTTTTTTATTCTTTATCATGTACTAATTACGAATCTATACGAATATACTAATTACTAATAGGTACGAATATACTAATTACGAATAAATACGAATTGGTTTATATCGAATGGTTTTTATTTCTTTGTATTAGTGATTTTCACATTTTTCTTTAACATGAATTCGAAACTTGACGATTTAATTTATCCTGAACTTTCATTCAAGATAATCGGACTTGCCTTTGAGGTATTTAACGAATTAGGAAGTGGACATAGGGAAAAGGTCTATCAGGCAGCGATGTCAAGGCAGTTTAAATTGGCAAATATTCTATTTAAGGAACAAATTTATTATCCATTGATTTTCAAGAACGAAACGATCGGTAAAAATTATTTTGATTTTTTGATTGATGAAAAAGTGGTCGTTGAATTGAAACGTTCTGATAATTTTTCCAAATCTCACTTTGAGCAAGTAAATCATTACTTAAAAGTTTCTGATTTGAGACTAGGATTGCTTATCAGCTTCACGCAAAGTGGTGTGCGATTCAAGCGAGTAGTTAACCTCTTAACCTAAATTACTGCCATCAATCACTTCGATTAGTATATTCGTAAAGATTCGTAATTAGTACCTATCTTACAATAAGTACCGGAATTTTCACTCTATGTCTCACCGCATCCACCGTAGTGCCGAATACGAGATCTTTCAATCCGCGATGACCGTGAGCTCCCATTACAAGCAAATCTGCTTTGTATTCATTTACGATTTCAGGAATTGCTTTCTTCGGATTTCCATAGCCGATCTTCAGTTTACAGTCATACCCTTTTGATGTAAGATCATCCATGTAGAGCTTAAGATTTTTTTTGTCAGTGCCGGTTTCAAAATCTGAAATTTCATTTCCCATCATGATGGCACCAGCAGATTCCACCACATGAATCAACAAGTATTCCGAATGTTTCCCGCCCTGGGAAACAGCATTGCTGATCGTCTTCATATCCATTGAAGAGAAATCGATTGTGACAGCGATCCGGTTGTAGGGTTTTATTTCCAATCCTTGCAGATGATGAGCCGCAGCGTGAGGCAATCCTGTGCCCGGAACCTTCTTTGTTCCAAGCAATGGTTTAAAGATAATATAAAGAAGCAAAAAGGCTGCTGCGATGGTAAGCGGAACAATCGTTATCCAGATCATGAAAGGATCATCGGAAGTTGCCAGCCAATCGCTGATTTGCTGGAAGACGAGACGTGCATTTAGTAAGACAATGATTGCAGCACAAATCCATGCAAGAATTTTTACATACATCGGAATTACAAATTCCTTCATCTTTTCTTTGTCACTTACAAAATGAATGAGCGGAATAATTGCAAAGCCAAGTTGAAGACTTAGGATTACCTGTGAAAGAATCAGCAGTTTTCCAGTTGCGCCTTCTCCAAATATGGAAATCGCAATCAGCGCAGGAATGATTGCGATGAGTCGTGTGATCAGTCGTCTTAACCAAGGAGCAATTCGAATGTTCAGGTAACCTTCCATAACAATTTGTCCTGCAAGTGTTCCTGTAAGCGTGGAACTTTGTCCCGCAGCAATTAATGCCACAGCAAATAAAATAGGAGCCCATTTTGTTCCAAGCAATGGTTCCAGGAATTTATGCGCATCCTGTATTTCGGCTACATTGAACATTCCGTTTTTAAAGAACGCAGATGCTGCAAGGATCAGGATAGCTGCATTTACAAAGAGTGCAAGGTTGAGTGCAATAGCAGAGTCGATGATATTGAAACGTATCGCTCTTCTGATTTCTTTCGGAGTCCGTTCAAACTTTCTCGTCTGAACAAGCGAAGAGTGGAGGTAAAGGTTGTGTGGCATCA
>JAYTXY010000187.1:0-6278 GCA_043742705.1 Bacteroidota bacterium | reverse complement strand
ACACCATGAAAATCCGGTATGGTGACATGAAAAAACAATTGGCTGAAGACATTGTAGTCTTCACCGCTCCTTTGCGTGAAAAAATCATTGAGCTTTCTAAAGACGATGCTTTTATTCATAAAGTCGCAACACGTGGCGCGGAAAAGGCCAAAGAAAGCGCCTCTAAGACCTTAAGCGAGGCTCGCCGGGTTATCGGATTCCGCCATTTTTAATTCTTAAACTTTGATTTTTTTCGATTGATTATCAGCCAATTGAATATTGTCATAACATTAAATGTTACAACATTTAATGTTATGACATACATTTGCCATCATATTCAAAAACAAACTATTCACAACTAAAAAATCAAGACTATGAAAAAGCTAATCCTCACCGTTACCGCTGTTGCACTCGCACTTGTTTCTTTCGGACAAAATTGGAAACTCGATGCAACACATTCTAAAATTAAATTCAACACAAAATATTTGTTGATCTCTGATGTTGACGGAGAGTTCAAAAAAATCGACGGAACTTTCGCGTCAGCAAAACCGGATTGGAGCGATTTGAGTGCTTCCATTTCTGTGGATGTAAGCAGCATCTCAACCGACAACGACATGCGCGATTCACATTTAAAAGGAGATGATTTCTTTAATGCAGAAAAATTCCCGGTCATCACATTCAAAAGCAGTTCAGTAAAAAACCTGGGCAACAATAAATTTATCCTGAGCGGAATGCTTACCATTCGCGATGTGACAAAACAGGTTGAAGTTCCTGTGGTTTATAATGGAACCGTTAAAGATCCATGGGGAAATACGAAAGCCGGATTTAAAGCAACAGGAAAAGTCAGTCGTAAAGAATTTAATTTAAAATATAACAATGCAGCAGCCACCGGTGAAGCAGTAGTAGGGGATGCTGTTGATTTCACCATTGACTTGGTGCTCATTAAACAAGCATCATGATAAGCAATCATAATAAAGCCATGAAACAATTCATCATAACGATTCAATTACCCTATGTTATGACTGAAGATTTTATTTCACTCATTCCCAAACAACGCGCAGTAGTTCACTCGATGATGCGGAAAGGAATCATTACCAGTTACAGCTTGTCGCTCGACAAATCGCAATTATGGGTGGTGATGGATGCCACATCCGAAATCAATGTGATTGAAGTACTCGCTGAATTTCCGCTGATTCGCTATATGAAACCTGAAATTCATGAATTGCTTTTTCACAACAGCATACATGTGAATGTGCCGAACCTGTCGCTTAATTGAAATGCTCGTTTCCAATAACAAAAAGAAATAGGGAAAATCATTCACGAATCAGAAAAAATTTGGATGAGCTGATTTTTTCTGATACGTTCGGGAAGAAAAGTTCTCTGTTCATCAAAGACAATATAGTTAGTCATCAATAAAAATCAAAAACAGAATCTG
This sequence comes from Bacteroidota bacterium, assembly GCA_043742705.1. Lineage (GTDB taxonomy): Bacteria > Bacteroidota > Bacteroidia > AKYH767-A > 2013-40CM-41-45 > JAPLDA01. Next base: position 4,864 of record JAYTXY010000187.1, on the reverse strand, counting down.
CATCTGTGGATTCAGAAAAGGAAAAAATGAAAACAGTTATTCATCGTGCAAATGAACGGGGCCATGCCAATCATGGATGGCTCAATGCACATCATAGTTTTAGTTTTGCGAACTGGTACGATCCGGCTAAAATTCATTTTGGTTTGTTGCGCGTCCTCAACGACGATATCGTTCAGGGCGGACAAGGGTTTGGAATGCATCCTCACAACGACATGGAAATCATTACCATCATTCATGAAGGTGCGCTTCAGCACAAAGACAACATGGGCAACGGTTCAGTGATCAGGCCGGGAGATGTGCAGGTAATGAGTGCAGGAACAGGCGTGATGCATTCCGAATTCAATCCATCGCCGAATGAACAAACCAACTTGTTTCAGCTTTGGATTTTTCCAAAGGAGACCGGAATCAAACCCCACTACGATCAAAAAACTTTTTCCGTTGACGAGAGGAAAAACAAAATACAAACGGTTGTTTCCGGTTTCAAAAAAAACGACGAGCTTTACATTCATCAGGATGCAGCATTGTCATTGACAAATCCTGACCAGGGAAATACCGTTTCGTATTCGATGAGTAAGCCAGGCAATGGCGCTTACGTGATGGTCATCAAAGGCAATGTTGAAATTAATGGTGAAAAATTATCAATAAGAGATGCCATTGGAATTTCTGAAACTGATAAATTTGACATTACTGCTTTAGAAAATTCTGAAGTATTGATTGTGGATGTGCCTATGAATTGATTTGTTGATTAGCCAATTAGCTAATGTGATAATTAGCCGATTAAATTGGTATATAATGGTCTCTTAGATATTATTTATTTTCATTAGCTAAATTATCACATTGGCTAATTGTCACATTATTTCATCATCAAATCAATAAAATGAGACTTGAAGACGAAATTGTACAAAAGAAGTTCAGGAATGAAATCCATAAACTGGCTGTCAACCTTGTTTATACTTTCAACTGGCTTGACGCATTCAGTCAAAAGCATTTTAAAAAATTCGGAATTACCGGGCAGCAGTTCAACATTTTAAGAATTCTTCGGGGACAACATCCAAAGCCGGCAACCATCAAGTTATTGAAGGAACGAATGATTGATAAAATGAGTGATGTTTCGCGCATCGTGGAGAAGCTGAGGGTAAAAGGATTGGTTGAACGTCAAATTTCAGCAGACGACAGAAGACATTGTGATGTTTTAATCAGCGAAAAAGGGCTCACCCTTCTTGCTGATATTGATAAGGATCAAAAATGCATTGATGCCTTTTTATCCAACCTCAATAAAGAAGAAAAAGATCAATTGAATAATTTGCTCGATAAACTTCGAGGTTCCTGAAGGCTTTTCCATTTTTTAATCGTTCTATCGCTTAAAAGATTTTAGTTTTAACGTTGATTTTTATTAATTTTTTTAGTCAATATTTCCAAATTAGCTTTTTTCAGTTCTTTTCTATTTTCTCTGAAACTTTCAGTCCGGTCGGAGCGTCACATTAAAAAAGAACGATCAGTTGAATTGAATGACTAGCGAGGAATTTAATCAATGCGTTGATGACCATGCCGATGGTCTTTATCGATTCATCCTGAAAAACATAAGGGATGAAGATGAAGCACGTGATGTTGTTCAGGGTTCGTTTGAAAAAATGTGGCGAAATCATGAAAAAGTGGAAGGAGCAAAGGCAAAGAGTTACCTCTTTACAACCAGCCACCATACGATGATCGACAGGATCAGGAGGAAAAAACACGTAAGCGATTTCACTGAAGTAAATGAGGATACGTTGTTTCACAACGAACAATATTCCGACTTAAAACAATTGCTTAACAACGCTGTGAATTTATTACCTGATATCCAGAAGACAGTCATTACACTCCGGGATTACGAAGGATACAGTTACGAAGAAATCGGAAAAATTACAGAACTTAATGAATCACAGGTGAAAGTTTACATCTACAGGGCGCGTGTTTTTTTGAAAGAGTACATTGGGTCGATTGAGAAGGTAATTTGATTTATTCTGATTTGATGATTTGGTGATTTGATAATTTGATGATGAAAATAAATAGAGAAAATTACGAGACGTATTTTTTGGATTATCACGAAGGAGTTTTGAGTGATGAGAACAAGAAAGTATTGTTTATTTTTCTTACTGAGAATCCGGATTTAAAAGAAGAGTTTAATCGTTTTGAATTGTTTACTATTCCTGCTTCTGACAAAACTTTTGGTGACAAAGATCAACTGAAAAAAAGTATTATTAATCTTCAAAACTACCAATCCTATTTTACTGCTGACGTTGAAGGTGATTTAAATCCGGAACAAAAAAATGAACTTGAGATTTTCATTGACAAACATCCTTCGCTGAAATCCGAATTGGAAGCTTTTCAAAACGTAAAGCTAAAACCGGATTTTACTATTACTTATGAAAACAAAAAAGCGCTGAAACGTGGTTCTAAAGTGATTCCATTCACTGTTCCTTTTTTCCGCATAGCCATCGCGGCATCGATTGCCTTGTTCCTTATTACCTATTTCTTCTTCAGAAATAAAAATGAATCCGTAACTGCGCATCGTGATATTCAACATAACGATAACAAAATCAATCCGGGAAATTTGCCTTCTGTTAAAGACAGCACTGAAGTGATGTTTCATCAGCCACAAGCTGAGCGAAAACAAATGGCTGAAAAGAAAAAAATAAAAGAAAAATGTAAAAATCGAAATAAGCAGGGTCACGGTTTAGCCAATCGTAAAATTAATTTAAATGAAAATAAAATTGAGCAACCCTTGCTAAGCAACCGAGAAGGAAAACAAAATGCGAATCCATTGATTCAGCAAAACAATTCCGCGATCAAGGATTCATCAGAAACCCTGGTAGCTCAGAATAATATCACAAAACGCAACGCTTTCAAACCAACCAAATCCGATCTTTCGAAAGTGTTCAGTGTTGATGAATTGAAAGAGCTTGGCGTTTCAGGCAAAACACCTCCGGAGAAGAAAAATAATTTATGGGATCTTGCGTCAACCGGAGCAAATGAATTAAGCAAGATCACTGGAAAAGATATCAGTATCAATAAACAGAGCAATGCACTGGAAAATACAAACTCCTATGCACTGGCTATTGGTAATTTTTCGATTTCTCACACTTCGAATAAATAATTTACCGTAGCGTATTTTTTTCCGAATTTTTTTTCACAAAATAATTTTAAATATGCCTGTAACATTCCCCAACCTACGGGCGTCACATACATATAGAATATAACAACAAATTAGACAAACCGATATGAAAAAGAACTTATTCCTTATTACTTCCCTCGCATACCTGGCGACTTCTTCGTTTGCACAAGATTCTGATGTGAGAGAACTTCCGTCCTTTTCAAAAATTGACATTCAAACAGTCGCCAAAGTTTACCTTAGGCAAGAGCCTGTACAATCCGTAAAAATATCATCGAGTGATGGATTTCAAAGGGTAGAGACCGATGTAAAAAATCAAACATTATGTATCAGCGGAACACAAAATGCAGAATTGCATGTAGGTGTTCCTCACCTTAACAAATTAATTTTGAGCGGTCAAGGAGAATTCATTGGTGAAACGCCGATACAGAGCGACAACCTTTCGTTAGATATTTCAGGTGATGGAAAAATTGATCTCGATGTTGATGCCAAAGACCTGGACATCATGATCAGCGGACTTGGTAAGGTTATCTTAAGAGGAAAAGCTGAAAATGCGGATGCAACAATATCCGGTTCCGGAAAAATTGAAGCCGGCGATTTGAAAACAACCAATTGCAAAGCAAAAATTTCAGGACTCGGAAAATGTGTAGTTGATGTTTCCGATAACCTTACTGCAGACATCAGCGGCAGCGGAACAGTCTCCTATAAAAATGAACCGAAAAACGTAATTAAAAATATTTCGGGTTTTGGTAAAATTTCAGGATCCGATGAAACCGCAGGAAAAGCTGATACTACAAGATTGATGTTTGGAAAATCACAGGTGCTGGTTATTTCAAAAAGGGATTCTTCGCACCACCGGAAAAGTTCAACAAAACCCATCTGGCAAGGTTTCGAAATGGGAATCAACTCGTACGTAAACTCGAAAGGGAATTTTGATCTGCCACAAGCGTATGATTTTCTCGAATTGCAAGAAGAGAAATCAATTTCTGTCGGGCTTAATCTTTTTCAAAAGAATTATGAATTTGGACACAGCAACATTTGGTTTTTCACCGGACTTGGAATTACCTGGAACAATTACCGTTTCTCCGACAACGTGACTGTGCACACCACTTCACCGATCAGTGCAACGGTTGATACCACCAGCAACATTCATTATATCAAATCAAAATTGACGGTGAGTTACCTGATGGTACCGGTGATGGTAGAAGTCTTCACAAACAAGGATCCGAAAAAAACATTTCACATTGGCACAGGCGCACTTCTCGGAATGCGGATCATGTCGCACACCAAGCAGAAATATGAAATTGACGGCGACACATTCAAAACAAAAGTATTCAATGATTTTGGGTTGAATCCTTTTTGTTTAGGAATGAGAGCTGCCGTTGGATTCCAGAAACTGAATGTGTATGCCGACTATTATTTCTCCTCGCTATTTAAATCAGGAAAAGGGCCTACACTCTACCCCGTAAATGTGGGCATTACATTCATCGGTTTCTAAATCACAACCATATTCTTTAACACTACTGATTCAATAGTAAAACTTCATTTTCAAAACATATTCAAAAAAGAAAGTCGCATGAAAACAAAAATCAATCTTATGGCTAGTTCCATGATGATTCTATTAACCTGTGTGTTTGTAATTAACGCCTCAGGAAAAACAAAAACCGAAACACGAACCGTTAATAAATTTATGGGGATTGACCTGAGGAGTGTCGC
>JAYTXY010000186.1:0-3295 GCA_043742705.1 Bacteroidota bacterium | reverse complement strand
GTCTATTGAGCGAGTCTCCGATGAACTGAATAAAATAATTCTCTCATCAAAACCTTCTGTAGGGTTTAAGTTGTTGTTTGATACAGAATTGTTACAGATTATTTTCCCGCAACTCTGCGCATTGCATGGAGTCGAAGTGATCAACGGACAAGGTCACAAGGATAATTTTTATCACACCCTCCAGGTCCTCGATAACCTTTCCAAAACGTCTGGTGATCTCTGGCTTCGCTGGGCTGCCATTCTCCATGACATTGCAAAAGCGCAGACAAAACGTTTTGATGAAAAAAGCGGCTGGACATTCCATGGTCACGAGGACAAAGGTGCCAGGATGGTGAAACATATTTTTCGCCAGTTCAAACTTCCGCTGAATGAGAAAATGAAATTTGTGGAGAAAATGGTTCAACTGCACTTGCGACCAATTGTGCTCGCTATGGATCACATCACTGATTCAGCGATACGAAGATTGTTGTTTGATGCAGGCGATGACATTGATTCTTTGATGATGCTTTGTCATGCTGACGTGACAACAAAGAATGAATACAAGATCAAAAAGTATAAAGAGAATTTTGAAATTGTAAAGTCGAAGTTAAAAGAAGTAGAAGAGAAGGATCAGATCCGGAACTGGCAACCACCTGTTACAGGAGAAGATATCATGAAAGCGTTTCACCTGAAGCCGGGAAGGGAAGTGGGAGACATTAAGAACGCCATTCGCGAAGCGATCCTTGAAGGAGAAATAAAAAATGAGTTTGATTCCGCTTACGAATTCATGATTCGCAAAGGAAAGGAAATGGGGTTGGATGAAAAACACAAGTTAACAGGATTGAATGAAAATAAAAAGCAATAATTTTTTTTCTAAAATGAGTATAGAAAAAAAATATTTCTACTTTTGAAGACAACAAACAAGAAAAAGATTCATGGCAGTTTACCGTTTCAGAGTGACATTTGAAGATTTCGATGACGTTCAGCGCGACATCGAAATAAAATCAACACAAACGTTTGATGACTTCCACCAGGCGATTCATGCTGCCATTGGATTTGATGGTGCGAAACCGTCTTCCTTCTACATGAGTGATGATTACTGGAAAAAGGGCAAGGAAATCACTTCACGCGAATTGAAGGAAGTGGAGAAAGGTAAAATCGCAACGATGAAGAAAGCGCGTTTGTGCGATTCCATTGCTGATCCTCACCAGAAGATTTACTACGTTTTTGATTTTACTTCCATATGGACGTTCCACGTTGAATTAATCAAGATTATGGTGAACGAAGAAATTGGGGTAAATTATCCTCGCTGTATTAAAGTGACCGGAGAAGCGCCAAAACAATTCGGCATTACCAACTTGGGAGTTGTTCCTGAGCCGGAAGATTTTGAAGAGGGAATGTTGATTGATCTGGAAGAAGATCTCCCTGAAGGAACGGAAGTAGATGAGACGGTTACTGCTTCAGATGAAGGAGAAGCCGCAGCGGGCGATGAACTCGAAACAGCAGATGATGAATTGATCGATGAAGAAGGTGCGCCGGAGGCGGATGAGTTTTAGTTCATTTGTTTATTAGTTCAATAGTACATTGAATTTTTTATTTTATTTTTTTTATTTTTGATTGACTTCGGTTTTTTACCTTTTCTTTTTAAGTTTTTACTTTTTAGATTTAACTTTTTCAGACCGTGAAGAAAACCCTCATCGTCCTTGTCGGTCCCACTGCCATTGGTAAAACAACGGTTGCAATAGAGCTTGCAGAATATTTTAAAACAGAAATTATCTCTGCGGATTCACGCCAGTTTTATAAAGAGTTAAATATCGGAACAGCCAAACCATCCGATGAAGAGTTGAGAAAAGTAAAACATCATTTTATCAACTCATTATCAGTTAACGATTCTTACAACGTTGGTCAGTTCGAAGCGGACGCATTGCAATGTTTAACTCAGATTTTTCAGAAGCATGATATAGCCGTTATGGTTGGTGGATCAGGATTGTTTGTAAATGCTGTTTGTCATGGATTGGATCAATTGCCGGAAAGTGATGATGAGCTTAGAGTGGAATTGAAAAAACTTTCGGATGAAAAAGGAATTGAAACTCTTCAGAAAAAATTGTTGGAGCTTGATCCGGAATATTATGAAACAGTGGACCGTTCGAATCCTCATCGTCTTATTCGAGCCATTGAAGTCTGTGAACTTACCGGAATGAAATATTCCGAGCTCAGGAAAAAGGAAAAGAAAGAACGGAGCTTTGCTGTTATTAAAGTTGGTCTTGATGATGATCGTGATACGGTCTACCAACGAATCAATAAAAGAGTTGATGAAATGATTGGAAACGGTTTGGTTGATGAAGCGAAAGAATTCTTTTCCCTTCGCCACCTGAATGCATTGCAAACAGTGGGCTACAGGGAATTGTTTGAATTCATGGAAGGAAAAATTTCGTTTGAAGAAGCCGTTGATTTGGTGAAGCGAAACTCAAGAAGATATGCAAAACGGCAACTCACCTGGTTCAGGAAGGATAAGGAGATTACCTGGTTTCAGCCGGGACAGTTTCAAGAGATTCTTGATTTGATTTCAACCTGACAGGTCGCGAAGCACCTGTCAGGTTGAAAAAAGTTGAAAAAGTCTATTTTATTTTTTTTAGTTGAACCATTTTTCTGCCCATGCCCGAACCTCGAATAATTCTTGAGCCCGAATGCTGCTATCATATTTACAATCATGCAGTGGGAAATGAAAACTTATTCTCGTCAGACGCTGACTACCTTTATTTTCTTTCTAAGATGAAGGAGTACATTGCTCCTGTCTGTGATATTTTCTCTTATTGCCTGATGCCAAATCATTTTCATTTGATTCTGCGCATCAAAGAGGAAGCTGACATTCAAAAAGTGTTGAATCAAAAACTCTCTATAAATAAAAAGAGTAACAGGGAATCAGTAGCCAACGGCAATTATTTATCCGATCAATTAAGCAAAGTGTTTTCAAATTTCTTCAACACCTATGCGAAGCATTATAATTTCAGGATGAATAGAAAGGGAACACTATTTAAACGAGCATTCAGGCGAAAAAGAATAGCTGATTTGGGTTATCTCCGAAAGGTAATTTGCTACGTACATCAAAATCCTGTTGAGGCCGGATTTGCTGATAGCTTAACAGAATGGAAATTCTCCTCATTCAATACAATACTTGGTCAGCAGCCAACTTTGCTATTGAGGGAAGAAGTAATAAGCTTGTTCGATGATATTGTGAACTTCAAGTATTGTCATTCTAAAAATGTTGAACTGCCGGTAGAATAGGTTTGCAACCTGACAGGTGCTGCGCGACCTG
>JAYTXY010000185.1:0-31402 GCA_043742705.1 Bacteroidota bacterium | reverse complement strand
GGAACCATTACTTCCTCCGTTGCAGGAAACATTGGATGCAACATTCAACGATGCAGATGGTCCGCCTAAATTTGCAACCGTTGCAGTTGCATTATCCTGACAACCGTGTCCATCCGTTACAGTAACGATGTATTGTCCGGCAGCAAGATTATTTGCAGAAGAACCCGTACCTCCCGATGGTGACCATGAATATGAATAAGGAGTAACACCTCCTCCGACAACAACAGATGCTGAACCATTCGCGGAACTACACAACGCTGCATGAGGAGTTGCCTGGAGAACAAGTATGGGTGGTTCATGGATAGTAACCGCAGCCGTTGTCGCACATCCGTTTGCGTCCGATACCTGGACGGTGTATGGACCCGCTGTTAAATTATTCGCAATGGAACCCGCTCCGCCTGACGGTAACCATGAGTAAGAATAACCAACCGTTCCTCCGCCTACATTTACTGAAGCGGATCCGTTATTTCCTCCGTTACAATCTACGTCCGATGATGAGTTTATTGCAGCAATGAGTGGTTGCGGTTGCACTATCGTTACAGGTGAAGACGAAGTACGGCCGTGATTGTCTGTAACAACAACATTGTAATTTCCTGCTGATAAATTTTGTGCCGTTGTTGAATTTCCTCCTGAGGGAGTCCATGAATAAGTATAAGTAACAGTACCTCCGTTTGCCGCTACTGTTGCCGCACCGTCACTACCATTATTACAACTTACATCCGTCAATGAAGAAATTACACTCGTCAAAACGGATGGTTCTGTAATGGTTACACTTTCGGTTGCTGTGCATCCGTTTGTATCCGTGACTGCAATCGTATATAAGCCTGCAGCAAGATTTACTGCATTGGCAGTTGTTCCTCCTGAAGGCGACCATAAATAAGAGTATGCAACTGTTCCTCCTGCAACATTCACCGAAGCCGCTCCGTTGTCTTGTCCGTTGCAATTCACATTTGTTGAAGAAGCAATACTTACTGCGAGAGGTAACGGTTGTGAAATGAATGCAGATGTCGATGCAGTACATCCGTTTACATCCGTTACCGTTACTGAGTAGCTTCCCGTAGAAAGATTGAATGCCGCTGTTCCGGTTCCTACAGCCGGAGACCATGTATACGAATAACCCGGTGTTCCGCCATTCGCGGCAACAGATGCAGCTCCGTCAGCATTACCGGTACACAAAACATTGCTCGTTATCAACGAAGCCGTTAATGAAGCAGGCTCAGAAACTGTAACCGAAGAGTTCTCGGAACAACCATGCTGATCACTCACAGTAACTGTATAAGCTCCGGGTGAAAGATTGCTCATTGACGAAGTGGTTGCACCGGCCGACCAGGAATAATTATAATTTGGAGTTCCTCCTACTGCAAGAACCCCGGCAGTTCCGTTTGCATTTCCATTACAGATAACATCAGAATAAGATGGACTCAAAACAAGAATCGGTGGTTCCAAAATTTCAATAGACGAAGATGTGACGCAGCCATTAAAATCAGCCACCGTCACCGAATAATTTCCGGCTGTCAGATTGCTCGCAATTGTTCCTGTTCCTCCTGACGGTGACCACACAATATTAAACGGAGCTGTTCCCGATGAAATATTTACTGATGCCGAACCATCGTTTCCACCATTACACAAAACATTTGATGAAATATTTGCAACAGCAGTAGGACCACCAAGATTTGATATGCTGGCAATCGCTGTCTGTTGACAACCGTTTGTATCTGTAACTGTAACTGTATAAGAAGATGCCGGAAGATTCGTTGCACTCGGGTTCGTTCCACCGACCGGAGACCAACTATATGTATACCCCGGTTTACCTCCGCTTGCTGAAACAGAAACAGATCCGTTCGAGGCACCACATGTAGCACTGGTTGATGACGGTGACAATTGCAGCAGAGGAGGTTGAGCGATCGTAGTACCTGATGATGTTACACAACCATTCGCATCAATTACATCTACAGTGTAGACACCTGCGATCAGATTAGTTGCGGTGTCGCTGGTTCCACCCGATGGTGACCATGAATATGTATAAGGAGTAGATCCGCCCGAAACATTAATCGCTGCTGAACCATTCGCGCTGCCAAAACAGTTTACATTTGAAACACTGCTTGCAATCCCATTCAATATTGCGGGCTGATTGATAAATACCAGAGACGTATTTGTACAACCCTTTGCGTCAGTTGTTGTCACTGTATACGTTCCGGCAACCAACGAAGAAGCAGACGCTCCATTCCCTCCTGAAGGAGACCAGGCATATAAGTATCCCGGTGTTCCGCCAGAAACGGATACAGTTGATGATCCGTTATTCCCTCCAAAGCATAAAACATCCACCGGTGCGAGCACAGAAGTCGTCATAACCGGTGGCTGAGAAATACTTGTACTTGAAAGAGAAGTGCAGCCATGTGCATCCGTTACCGTTACATCGTAATTTCCTGCAGTTAATCCGTTAGCAGATGATAAAGTTCCACCTGACGACCATAAGTAAGAGTAAGGTGATGTACCTCCGCTTGCTATCACAGAAGTAGAACCGTTGTTCCCGCCATTGCACAATGGATTAATTGGTGGAGTAACCGCTGATGATAAAACAACGGGTTGAGAAATTACAACAGGTACAACACGAATGCAATTGTTTGCATCCGTAACAGTAACTGAATAATTTCCTGCCGCTAATCCGCTTGCAGCAGGAAGTGAACCTCCCACCGGGGACCATGAATACGTGTATGGAGTAGTTCCACCGGAACTGGTTATGGATGCTGATCCATTGTTTCCTCCGTTGCATGCTACGGACGTTGAATTTACGAGTGAAGCAGAAAGTACCGTTGGCTGAATCAGTAATGTGGATGACAATTTAGTGCAGCCATTACCGTCAGTGACTGTCACCGAATAATTTCCCGCTACCAATGTGCTTAAGGAAGCAGATGCACTTCCTCCGGGACTCCAGGAATAATTGTATGAACCACTTCCTCCTGTTACACTAACGGAAGCAGAACCATTGTTTGCACCGGCACATGTCGGATCCGTTGATGACATACTCAATTGCAGAGGAGGCGGCTGCGAAATATTAATCGCAAGTGATGAGATGCAATTGTTTGCATCCTTTACAGTAACAGTATAACTGCCGCCGGAAAGATTTGATGCGGCAGGAGCAGTGCCACCCGAAGGGGTCCATTGGTAAGTGAATGGAGCAGAACCTCCTGTTACGAAAACACTTGCACTTCCATTCGTTCCTCCGCTACATGACACAGGTGAAACAGAAGAAACCGAAACAGCAGGCCCACCCATGTTAGAAACTCCGACTGCATTTGTAACAGTACATCCGTGTGCATCTGTCACCTTAACGGAATATGCTCCGGCAACCAAACCGGTAATACCTGATGTGGTAGCATTACCGGGAGTCCACAAGTAAGTATACGGTCCCGTTCCTCCGGTAACCGATGTTACAGATGCTGTTCCGTTTGAGCTTCCGCATATTGCAGGCGAACTGGTAGCAGATGTACTCAAAGCAGTCGGTTGAGTAATTGTAACCGGTGAAGTAGTTATACAACCATGAGCATCTGTAACCACTACTGAATAATTTCCGGCAGAAAGTCCGCTTGATGTTGCTGTTGATGAACCATTCGGCAACCAGTCATATGAATATGGCGCAGTTCCACCGCTTGCTGTAACAGTAGCAGATCCGGTATTGTTGCCGTTACACAGAACATTTGTCTGTGATGAAATGGCAGACGCAAGAACAATAGGTTGTGTAATTGGTACAGGGACTACCTTGATGCAACTATGAGCATCAGTAATGGTCACGTTGTAATTTCCTGCACCAAGACCTGAAGCGGAAGAACCCAATCCACCCGAAGGAGACCATGAATAAGTATAGGGAGAAGTTCCTCCGCTCGCAGTGATTGCAGCAGAACCATCATGCGCTCCATTGCAGCTTACATTGGCGGAAGCAATGATGCTCCCTGAAACAGAAGTCGGAGCAGTGACAACATTCGAAGCTGTTGACGTACATCCGAAAGCATCTGTCACTGTCACTGTATATGTTCCAGGCTGAAGATTTGAAATTGAAGACGTAGTCGCTCCGCCCGGATTCCATGAATATGTATATGGAGTAACTCCTGAAGACACCGAAACACTTGCCGTTCCGGTTCCGGGTGTGCTGCAAACAGAATTTGTTGTTGCAACCACCGGTGCTACTTTAGAAACAGTAATGGAATATGAATAGTTCTGATAGCCATTGCTTGGACAATTATTATCTTTTACTGTAACGATAAAAGTATACGGTTGAGTTCTTGCATCAGCCGCAGTCGGATTCCATGAAAAAGTTCCTATCGGGTATGGACTTCCGGCAGACGTAAAAGATGCGCCTGGGATTCCATTGTTCCAGGTCATGGTAACAATTTGTCCGGGATTTCCATCTGCAGAATTAATCGTAAAATTTATCGGCTGGCCGGCACAAACATGTAAGTCGAAATTTGATGCGCTACCATTAATTCCGGTTGCAGTCGGTAAAACATTCGAACATGTTTGAGTCCAGTATTCCATGTCTCTTATCACAGAACCTACCAACACTCCATTTCTGTATTCCTTTACAAGAATTGCCATCACTCCTACCTGTAACGCTGTCGGGGTTCCGACAATACTTCCGTTTGTAGAATTTAGTGTAATTGGAGGTGATGAAGACATTGGGTTGCTTGCAGAAAAGCCTCCGTTAAATGTAACATAAGTGTTCGGACCATTATCGCGCGGAGTTACCCAGGAATAAACCAATGAATCTCCATTTGAATCCAATGCTCCATGATTGTAATTAAACTGCTGACCAATGCAAAAAAAAGCAACGGGGTCAGTTGTAAAGTCAGGAGAGGAGTTTGTTGGTGCCGCCACATTATTTAATGTAGACTGAACGTACAGCGAAGGAACTTTACTGCAGCTGTTTCCGGGATAAGACAATGTTGTGATTGCACAATTACGGGCATTGACTGTAAAACCAAAAATCCAATCTGTGCATTGAGCAGGAAGAGTAACAGTTGCCCTATATTCCCATTTTTGAATTCCGGGATTTGTTCCGCCAGAGCATTTTGTTGTTGCTGTGCTACAAGGATGTGTAATCTCCTGACCTGTTCCGGGTATTGGAAGCAATGTTACGTTGAGGGAATATCCACATGTTGCAGAACTGTAATCGAGAGAAATGTTTGCGGGTGCAGCAATCCCTTCACAATCTCTGTAAACCGTTGCAGTAATCTCAAACGAATTTCCGCTGATCCATTTGTAAGTTAAGTCAGCTCCTGCAACGTGTGTTGCATGAACCTGAAAAAAACTTCCGAGTAAAATCGAAGTAAAGATTAAAAAGAATTTTACCTTAAGACTTTTTACTACGTAAGGTTTCACCTCAGACAATATCATGACAATTAATGAACCCGAAGTTTAACAATTTCCACCTCAAATCCAAAGAAGAAAATTGGCAAGAAGATTCCAGTAGTCAATCATAATTATATTAAAATCAACTTATTATGACCATCATTTAGCCTTCTTAGCAGATCCTTTATTTTGGTAAATGCCCTGTTTTTTTCCGTAAAATTCCATGATGGACTTGGATTGTACCAAGTTAAGATGGGTGTTCAACGCTTAAAAAAGGTGACTGACCATACGTCAAAAATGTTGTAATAAAATACAAGTTTCCAAAAAAATAAAAAAACAACAGAACAAAAGATGGACTAACTCAATCATTCAGTTGTTATAAATATCAATTTTTATTTTTTGTATTGTACTAAAACACAAAACGAAAATTCAATGCTCCGTCAAAATATCCATACAATCCATTCGAAGAAAAATCTACAAATGGTTTTAAATCAAGTCCGATATTCAACGGTGCTTTGTTGAATTTATAATCCATGCCGATAATAAAATCAAGCCCGACAACTGCATTGCTTCCTCCGGGTGCGTCTGTATAATAAACAGAATGCCCATTGTTTCTTACCAGATAATAGTATCCTCCATAACGAAAGAATCCAATGTGTGCTCCACCACCATACAACCATTTCAATCCTTCAGCATTTTGAATGTCGTTATGCTTTTCATACAAACCTGTGATCAAAAAACTTCGGTAACCAAAACTTGCAATGCCTTCAATTGCCGATGTCGGATTTACAAAATGCTTTACGGTAAGTCCGCTCGTCAGTCCACCCAGTCGAGCACCGATCCCTGTTTTGTAATCCTGACCAACTGATATTTTTGAAACGAAAATCAGGACTAAAGATGCCATGATCAATTTTCTGATAGGTCTCATAAGTAGATGTTTTTTAGAATTGTTAACTAATTACTTGCTTCGTGTCACTGGAATTGTCGTTTCAATATTCATGCAGGAGAACTCGTTTTATTGAAGTGTTAATTTTATCAAAAAATAAAGTTTTTGATAATCATTTGTCGATTTACCTCTTTGAATGATGATAAAATTGCTCAACTTTGAGAATAGTTTCCACACCGTTTCTCTTTTTGTAATTTAGGGAAGTCAGAAAAAAAGGATTTGATACAAATGGATTCACAGTCTGCGATGATCATTGATGATGAGAAAGACATTTGTTTCTTGCTTGGCAAAGTGCTGAGTGAAAAAAAATATTCGATTACGATTGCAAATGCTCTGCAAGAAGGTCTCAGTAAGTTGGAAAAAACAAAACCGTCTGTTCTTTTTCTTGACATCCGTTTACCCGATGGCTCAGGACTGGATGCATTGCGTGCAATAAGAAAACAAAATCCGAATATGAAAATTATTATGATGAGTGCATATGACGGAGCAAAAGAAAGAAAACAAGCGATGGAATCAGGCGCCAATTTATTCCTCAGCAAACCACTGAATATGGATTTAATAAATAAAGCGTTGCAAACGATACAGTAAAACTCTATCTATCATTAAGAAATAAAACAGTATGGCTGACAAGAAAAAAATTATCATTATTGACGATGACGTAGATACGTGCACGCTGCTGTCACGCTTCCTTGGAAAAAACGGGTATGACGTGGAGCAGGCATACAGCGGCAAAGCTGCCATGGCACTTTTAAGAGCAGGTAACTTCGACCTGATCATTTCTGATTTCCGGCTTGGTGATCTTGACGGAACGGAAATTTTATCAGAGATTAAAAAGATTTCTCCGTCTGTTCCTGTCATCATCATCACCGGTTATTCCGATATTAAAACTGCAGTGAACGTAATAAAATCCGGAGCATACGATTACGTTGCTAAGCCGCTTATCCCGGAAGAGATTCTTCACACGGTAAAAAAAGCATTGATGTTTTCTTCGCCTGATTCGGAAGAGACGATTCAAAAACCAAAGACAGAAAAAAAATTAACTGCAACTGAAGAATTTATTGTCGGAGAAAGTTCTATCGCGAAAGAACTTTATAAACAGATTGACCTCGTCTCCCCTACTAATTACAGTGTCATCATTTATGGAGAAAGCGGTTCCGGAAAAGAAGCGGTGGCGCGTTCCATTCACAACAGAAGTCCACGCGCTGATAACCCTTTTGTAGCGCTCGACTGCGGTGCAATTTCAAGAGAACTTGCAGGCAGTGAATTGTTCGGTTATGAAAAAGGAGCATTCACAGGCGCGATCGGTTCGAAGACAGGACATTTTGAAATGGCAAATGGTGGAACATTGTTTCTTGATGAGATTGCCAATCTTCCATATGATGTTCAAACTGCGTTGCTGCGTGTTGTGCAGGAAAGAAAAGTAAGACGACTTGGTGGTAACAAAGAAATTTCACTGGATGTAAGAATCCTGGTTGCATCCAATGAGAACCTTATGGAATCACATCGCAAAGGAAAATTCCGTGAAGATCTGTTTCACCGTTTCAATGAATTCAGCATTCATGTTCCTGCGCTTCGCGAACGAAACAAAGACATCATGACTTTTGCTAATCATTTTTTACTCTCGGCAAACGCTGAACTGAATAAAACTATTTCAGGATTCAACGAAGATGCGATGAATTGTTTTCTGCGTTATCAATGGCCCGGAAATATACGCGAGATGAAAAATGTCATTAAGCGGGCAGCGCTGCTTTCCGATGATTCCGTCATTCATGCAAAGAATCTTCCCCTGGAAATTTCGAATCCTGAAAAATTCTTTTCCAGAGAATCTTCCCCGGGAGAAGACAATGAACAACATGTTCTGAACACCAGTCTGAAGAGTGCAGCACATGAAGCAGAGTATGAAACCATTTTGAAAGTATTGAAACAGGTGAACTTCAATAAAACAAAAGCCGCCCAGCTTCTCAACATTGACCGGAAAACATTGTACAACAAAATGAAAAGTTTTAACCTGATCAGGGAAGATGAATCTTAAGTTGAATCTTTTTTATTCCCGTTGACCATCACAGATGTTGTTTCAAAACAAATACGACATACCTGATCGCACTATCTGGCTCATTGCCGGAATTTGCGCATTGCCTTTTATCCTGAATGTTTTCGGAATCAACTTTGGTTTCATCAACGGGCACATTGATCTGAGCATGATCAACCGGCTTAACGAGTTTGAAAAGCAGAATGATCTTCAGAAAGTTCTGGGCGCACGTTTCCTGCACATCATCTTTGTTTCCATCTCGATTGCAATTGCTTTCCTCACCATCATTCTCGCCTTCATTGATTTCAGAATTAAAGGAGAGTTGAGTACGCCCATTGTCGGTATCGCACTTTTTTGCTCCGGACTTTTTAATACGTTTCACGTTCTGGTTTCAACCAACCTGATTCATGCACCCAACCAGCAATTTTACCTGACTTCATTCACCTGGTTTTTCTGCCGAATCTTTCATGCATCAATCCTTATTCTCGGTGTAAGTATTTTTCTTCTTCAATCTAAGTCCTTCCACGAAGAAGCAGTTCGTGCTTCCCGGAAATTTGTCGTTTACATCGCAGTAATTTTTGTGCTGATCACCTGCATCACCATTACTCTTCTTTTTCTTGATTCCAACATTCCTCACGGAGTTATTCCATACCGTAACATTGCGCGCCAGTATGATTTGATTCCGCTTGCACTCTATTTATTTGCTGCGTTGTATATTCTGCCGAAGTTTTATGAAAAGTATCCGTCTGTTTTCTCCCAGACTTTATTGTTGAGTATGATTCCCGCTATTGCCACGCAGTTGTACATGGCATTCGGGTCAGAGGAGTTGTTTGATTACAACTTCAACATTTCCCATTTCATGACTGCATTCACCTACTTTATTCCATTCATCGGTTTAAGTTTAAATTATTTGCAGACCCATAAGAATGAACGGAAAGTGATTGGGCAATTAAACCGTGAAGCTCATGAACGAAGAATTGCAGAAGAAACTCTCAGCGGTGTCTTGAACAGTTCGCTCAGTGCCATCATGGCTTTCAAATCAGTTCGCAATAACTCAGGGAAGGTTGTGGATTTTGAATGGACGCTTTTGAATCCTGCAACGCCTCTTTTATTTGATTCTGATTACCGTGAACTTTACGGAAAAAATTTATTTGAAAAATTTCCAGACATGAGGGAAGAAAAGTGGCTGGAACTGTTTGCTGCTGTGGTCGAAACAAATGAGCCTCTTAACCAGGAATATTTTTCAGAACATTTTCAAAAGTGGCTTCTGATTGCCGGAGTGAAACTGGAAGACGGACTTGCAGTTACCATCAGTGATGTTTCGAAACGAAAAACTGCACAGCAGGAACTTGTGAGAGCAGAAAAATTAGCAGTGACGGGAACCATTGCGAGATCCATTGCTCATGAAGTACGAAATCCACTCACCAACATCAACCTTTCCATTGAACACCTGGATGGCAGTACGCAGGAAGATCATGAAATGTACGTTGATATTATCCGTAGAAATTCAGAGCGTATCAATCAACTGATCACTGAGCTTCTTAATTCTTCCAAGCAAACCGAATTAAAATTAGCAAGATGCTCCGCTAATAAATTACTTGACGATACACTTGCTCTTGCAACAGACCGGTTACAACTGAAAGAAATAAAACTTGAAAAAGATTACAGCAACAGTGATGTTGAAATCCTGGTGGATGCCGATAAAATAAAAACAGCATTACTGAATCTTATCATCAATGCAGTAGAAGCGATGGAAACAGGAACTGGAGTATTGATAGTCGGTTCAGCAATAAATAATCAGCGCTGCATTTTTACGATCTCAGACAATGGATCAGGAATTGAACCTGAAAACCTGAAGAAATTATTCGAACCATTCTTCAGTAAAAAAAGCAAAGGAATGGGATTGGGGTTGACCGCAACTCAAAATATTATTCTCACTCATCAGGGAACTATTGATGTTGCAAGCGAGCCCGCTAAAGGAACAACTTTCACAATTGGGTTTCCCATAGTTACTTAATCCATTCAAGGACAAAAATTTTTATCAGTGAATAAAATGAACCGATCCCGATACGCTCCGCTATCGGGATTAATTCGACTAAGATTTTTGCTTCTTGCTTCGCACTTGCAAAAATCAAGTTTCATTAAAATAAAACTCCCCTGTTGTGCAGGGGAGTTTTGGGAAAGCAACCTTTGGTGTTTAGCAGAATCGCTATGATCCTATTATGTTGCACACTAGCATTAGCTGATTTTTATTTATCAACTACGACTACCAAATACTTGGACGCTTTCCAAAATTTATCAGGATCGGTAATGGTAAGGTTAGAAACTTCCTTTCCCTTATGCTCAATGGTATAACTGCTTGTTGGATGATTGGTAAGGACAACGGCATCTTTTGCATCAATCGGAATGGTGGCTGTTTTGGTGATGTCAATTGTACTGAAACTGTCACTGTTGAAATCCTGTTTCAACTTCTTTTCCCGTCCCAAACCAAGGAATCCGCCTTCTTTCATCACAATTTTTTTACTCTCCAATTCTTTAAAAGTACCGGTTGTATAATACGCTGTGTGAAGTTTTGTCGTCTGGTCTTCAATCACACTTTGGCGCTGCGTATTTTCTGCAGTTAACGAAACAACATCTGTATTCAATTTTGTAACAGTCGTGTTGAGTACAGCAAGTTGTGCATTCAAATCAGCAAGTTGCTTGTCCTTTTCACCGACTTGTTGATTCAGACTTGCAATCATTTTCTCAAGCTCAGCAGTTTTAATATTTGAACCTTTTAATTTTTTTGTCAGCGCGGCAATTTTTGCTTTGTTCTCATTCATCAATGCATTGATCTCACTGATGTTTTCATTGATACGCTGGATCTGCGTTCCTTTCAACTCTTTGTTTTTAGAAACATCGGAAATATCCGCCTGTTTCTTTTCGATCATCGACAAATTCGTTTCAATCTCATTGAACTGATTGATGAACGTCATAATCGAAGAATCTTTGTAATTGGTTTCCTGAACCAATGCAGACTTTTCATTTTGCAACTTATCGATGTCAGCTTTGTAGTCATGACATCCTAACGCCAACGCAAGAACCGGGATAATCAACAGATACTTTTTCATGGGATTTAGTTTTTTAAGGTTAATATTATTTTTTCTGGTGGATGTTTTTTGAGGTTAGAAGAATCGTGCCGTAGTCGTTCTCATGCAAAATCAGAGTCCGGGACCAATAAAATCAACATCTCTGGCTATTTGCCATTATCTGATTTGTCAATCTGCCGGGATAATATTCCCCAACCTGTGTAAGTTTTTCTTCAACATTTTCGGAAAGAAGGGCTGTCCCTTTTCTATATTCGTTAATTATTCCGCTAATAATGGTTTTAAACTGTCAGGCCTTGTTTTTGCTTAACAAGGAGTATATCTAATTCAAAAACTAAACTTAAAAACTTATGGAAACGAAAAATAAATTAATGTTCCTGCTTTTGATATCGGGAGCAAGTCTGTTCTTAGCTTGTTCAAAAGATAAAGATGAAACGACTAGTGCATCAACAACTCAATTTAATGTGCGAATGACGGACGCCATTGCAGCATACGATTCAGTAAATATTGACATCATTGCCGTTGAAGTAAAAACGAGTGGAGGTGGAACGGTCATGCTGAATGTAAACCCGGGGGTCTATAATCTTTTGGATTATGCAAACGGTGTTGATACGTTGATTGCTACTGCAACAATTCCAACCGCTACCGTTTCACAAGTAAGATTGATTTTAGGACCGAACAATTCTGTGGTAGTAAGTGGTGTGAGGTATCCTTTGAATACTCCCAGCGCGCAGGAGTCGGGTTTAAAACTCCAGGTTCATACAGAGTTACAACCCGGTATTGCTTACACGATGTTGCTTGATTTCGATGCGAACCGTTCCATCGTCACTACAGGAAGCGGAAGTTACCAGTTGAAACCTGTCATTCGTGTTATTACGCAGGCAGCCAATGGTTCCATTCATGGTATCGTATCACCGCTGACAGCTTTGCCCGCAACTGTATATGCAATTATGGGAAATGATACCGTCACAACTACTACCGATGCAACGGGGAGTTTCTTATTCCAGGGAATGACTACAGGAAGCTATTCAATTGTTGTTCTCCCACAGCCTCCGTTTACAGTTAACACGACTGCCAATGTGAATGTTTCCGTTGGAATATTAACCGAAGTTGGTACTATCATCGTAATTTAATTCACCCATTTCCATGTTATATAAATTTATCGAGAGGCTCCGGGTATTTTCTTCCGAAGCCTTTCGATTTTTCAAATCAGTATTTCCGAAGTGGCATTATTCTTGGCGCTTTATTTTCATCCTCAAAAAAATAATCTCATGAAAAAGAGCAACGGTACCCAACTGAAAATTCAAAGGATTTCTTCTTATCTCGCATCACACTATCCTGTTCTTTATAACAGTGTCGGGGGAAAAAGAGTCCGGGAAATATTAGCGGAAATTGTTTTTTCAAAAAGAAGAGCAGAAAAGAAGACTGTCAGGAACCTAATTCGTTTAAGTTAGTATAACACCCCACAATGAACAACTTACTATACCTAATAGCATTCCTGCTGATTTGTGCCTGGGCGATTGGATACTACGATTTCGAAGCCGGCTTCTTCATCCATTCACTGTTGGTGCTTGCTGCAATCAGTATTGTCCTTCGTATTACAAACGGACATCCTACCCACCTCCTCCGCTTCAAACATAAGAAGAGCTGAACAGGTTATTAAAAATTCCGGCAATAGTCAGGATTATTTTACTTCGCCCCCGTTATCAATTGGCTTAGTGGGGGCAACAAAGGCAAGTTCACCATTTGCATTTTCTGCCATCAGAATCATTCCCTGTGATTCAATACCTTTTATTTTTCTCGGTTCGAGGTTCACAAGAATAGATATTTGCTGACCGATGATTTTTTCAGGATCATAAAAAGCAGCAATCCCGGACACAACCGTTCGTTTATCAATTCCTGTATCAATAGTAAGCTTCAACAACTTTTCTGTTTTCGGAACACGCTCCGCTGAAAGTATCGTTCCGATACGAATATCCATTTTATTGAACTCGTCAAAGGTTGTTGTCGGTTTAATGACAATCTCGGATTTCGGATTTTGAATTTCGGATTTTGAGTCTGTCTGATTCAATGTTTTTGTTGCCTGAAGTTTTTGAATTTGTTTTTCAATTGCATCGTCTTCAATTTTCTCAAACAGCAACGATGATTCTCCTAATGTATGTCCTGCCTTCAGAATTTGTTTGTTGAGTTCGCTCCAATTAATCTTTTCAATATTCAACATCCTGTACAATTTTTCTGACGTAGCGGGAAGAAACGGTTCCATCACTGCTGCGAGGTAAGCTGTAATCTCCAGGGAGATGTATAAAATAGTAGCGCAACGTTGCGGGTCGGTGGAAAAAATTTTCCACGGTTCGTTATCTGCTAAATATTTATTCCCTGTTCGGGCAAGGTTCATCAGTTCAAACAGCGCTTCGCGGAAACGGTACTTCTCAATTAGTCCTCCGACCTTTGCCGGAGTTTCTTTCATTGCATTTATACAAAGTTTGTCCGCAGCATTTGCTTCACCATGTTGTGGAACCTTTCCTTCAAAATATTTTTGTGTGAGTACCATTGTGCGGTTCACAAAGTTTCCGAGAATGGCAACAAGTTCACTGTTGTTCCTAGCCTGGAAATCTTTCCACGTAAAATCATTGTCTTTGTTTTCAGGAGCAGTCGCGCAAAGAACATAACGCAACACATCCTGTTTTCCCGGAAAATCTTCCAGGTATTCATTCAACCACACAGCCCAGTTTCTTGATGTAGAAATTTTCTCTCCTTCAAGATTCAGAAATTCATTGGCAGGAATATTTTCAGGAAGAATAAAATCTCCATGCGCTTTCAACATTGCAGGGAAAATGATGCAATGAAAAACAATGTTGTCTTTTCCGATGAAGTGGATGAGTTTAGCATCCTTATCTTTCCAATATGGCTCCCAGTTGGATGTTTTTTTATCTTGATTCTTGGCTCTTGTATCTTGACTCTCAAATAAAGCTTTCGTAGCTGAGATATATCCAATCGGTGCATCGAACCACACGTACAACACTTTTCCTTTTGCATACGGCAACGGAACGGGAACGCCCCAATCCAAATCGCGCGTTACTGCTCTTGGCTGCAATCCCTGGTCAAGCCACGATTTACATTGACCGAATACATTGTTCTTCCAGTCACCTTCATGACTTTTTATCCATGCTTCCAACCACTCTTGCTGCATTTTATCAAGAGGCAAATACCAATGTGTAGTTTTTTTCAGCACGGGAGGTTTACCACTCAGCTGTGAATGAGGATTGATGAGTTCACGCGGAGATAAACTTTTTCCGCATCGTTCACACTGATCTCCGTAAGCATTTTCATTCCCGCAATTGGGGCATGTTCCTGTGATGTAACGATCCGCCAAAAACAGCTGAGCTTCTTCGTCAAAATACTGCTCACTCTCTTCTTCAGTAAAAACTTTTTTATCATACAATGTTTTGAAAAATGCGGAAGCCGTTTCATGATGAACAGGATCGCTTGTACGATGATAGATGTCAAATGAGATTCCGAAATCAGCAAAACTTTTTTTAATGATGCCGTGGTATTTGTCCACCAACTGCTGCGGAGTAATTCCTTCTCTTCGTGCGCGAAGCGTAATAGGAACTCCGTGTTCGTCAGAGCCGCAAATGAAAGCAACATCTTCCTTCTTACAACGTAGATAACGTACAAAAATATCCGCCGGAATATACACTCCTGCCATGTGTCCGATGTGAACGGGACCGTTGGTGTATGGTAAAGCGGCTGTGACTGTATATCTTTTCATAAATAACATAGTCCCCTCTTGAGAGGGGATTTAGGGGTGTGTTCTTATTTGAAAATAAAAATAAATCTAATGCTCCAATGCATATTAGCTTTCATTTGAATTTGCTCGAATCCAACTCTCTAATGTTTCTAAAACAGAATTCATTTTCGTCTTTATATCCCTATCCTCAAAACGCAAAAAACGAATTCCCTTACTCTCCAAAAAAATCTGTCTCTCTTTATCTTCATATCCTTTCATTGTGTGACTATTGCCATCTATTTCGATTGCCAGCATTAATTCATTGCAAAAGAAATCAACGATAAAATGATACAAGGGTTTTTGTCTATGAAAATCAAATCCATGAACTTGTTTCCCTTTTAATTTCTTCCATAATAGTATTTCAGAGAGCGTACTGTTGTTACGAAGTTGCCTGGCAAGTTCTTTTAATTCAGATTTGTATGGAATAATAATTCTTCGTTCCATTTGAATTACCTTTACAACCTTCATCAACACACCCCTAAATCCCCTCTTAAGAGGGGACTTAAAATTAAGCGTCAAAGATAACAAAGATGATTCGTCCACCATATTTAAAGCAAGGAGATACCGTTGCCATCATTTCAACGGCTCGAAAGGTTTCTAAAGCGGAAGTGAAGCCGGCTGTTGACATTCTCAAATCGTGGGGACTAAACGTGCAGTTCGGGAAAAACCTTTTCAAAGAAGAAAATCAATTTTCAGGAAGCGATGAACAACGGACAGAGGATTTTCAAAAAGCGTTAAGCAGCAAAACCGTACAAGCGATTTTATTTGCGCGTGGCGGATACGGAACCGTTCGTGTTATTGATCACGTTGATTTTAAACGGTTCCTCAAAAATCCGAAATGGCTGATTGGGTTTAGTGATATCACGGTCATTCATTCTCACGTGCATCGTCATTGTGAAATGGAAACGATGCATTCACCAATGAGTTTAAATATTCCGAAACTGAATCCGTCTTCACTTGGAGTTTTAAAAGCAACGTTGTTCGGTGAGCGACTCAGTTATTCTTCCTCCAAACAACAAGCTTCATCGGAAAAGTTGAACAGAAAAGGAAAAGCAACAGGTGTGTTGGTGGGCGGAAATCTTTCCGTGTTGTATTCAACAATCGGTTCTGCTTCAGATATTGATACAGCAGGAAAAATTTTATTCATCGAAGATTTAGATGAATACCTGTATCACATCGACCGGATGATGATGAACCTGAAACGCAGCGGTAAACTTGAAAACCTGGCAGGACTTATCGTTGGTGGTATGTCGGACATGCGTGACAATGAAATTCCCTTTGGTAAAACTGCGGAAGAAATAATAGCCGAGACCGTTGCCGAATATTCCTTTCCCGTTCTTTTCGGATTTCCTGCAGGTCATCTTCAAAATAATTACCCGTTGATTTTGGGAAGAGAGGCAACATTGAATGTCACCGATAAAATGGAATTGACTTTTTCATCATGAACCTATTTAATTTTTTCTTTTATGAGCGAACACAACGACCTCGGAAAGCTGGGCGAGAAACTAGCTGCCGAACATTTACGCAAGAATGGCTACAACATTCTCAAACAAAATTATTCTTTCGGTAAAGCTGAAGTGGATATTGTTGCCGAGAAAAACAATCAATTGGTTTTCGTGGAAGTAAAAACGAGACAATCATCTTACCTGAGCGATCCTGAATATACCGTTTCCATGAAGAAGCAAAAACTGGTAATTAAAGCTGCTGATGCTTATGTGAAGGAATTTGATCTTGACATGGAATCACGTTTTGACGTTGTCACAATTATCGTGAATGGTCAATACACGAAACTGGATCATCTTGAGGATGCTTTTTATCCGGGAGCTTGAAAAGAGAATCAAGATGCAAGAGCCAGGAGTCAAGAAACGAGCGCGTGTCATTCAGTCCCGATTCATCGGGATATTTCAAAAATTGCCGTGTCGCTTATTTTGAAGAAACTCACCAATAAACTAATGAACCAATAAACTAAAGACTATTGCTTCACCAGCTTCTTCATCACTACTCCATTTTCAGATTCAATTTTCAGAAAATAAATTCCTGAATGTAAATCCGAAGTATGTAACTGATATCTTGAAGAACGCATCATTTCACTCAGCACTTCTTTTCCAAGTGCATCGAAAAGTTTCAGACTTATTTTTTTGCCCATTGAAAAACGAGAATCAAAAACCGTGAACTCATTTTTAGATGGATTTGGAAAAACCTCAATCGAAGATTCTAAATTACTTAGAGAAGCAATTCCGGTTGCTGTTGTAATTGTATTCAATGTTGTATTCGTTTTCACTGGACTATTGAAATCAAAATAAATATACGCAGTATTTCTTATTTGCGCACCGACACCAGATGAGTTTTTCAATTTGATTTTGTATTGAACATAGCCGTGGCTCATTGGCTCATCAGTTGTGCTATCGATGAGGTTGATATTTGGAAAATTAAATTTTGCAATTCCTCCTTCAAGAATTTGTACAAAGGGCTGATAGCTATATGCAAGCAACCGGAATGTAGAAAGATCGAGATTTTGATTGAGCGTATCGGTGATGTAAATGTGTTCTGCGGGTGCAGTACCTGTGTTTTGAAAGTGAATCGTATATGTCAACCATCGATCGCCTGACTCTTCAATATCTCCATCAGGATATACTTCTTTTTCATTAGGATCAAAACTTGCACGAACAGCGAAACAATGTGTAAGCACATTATTTGCCGAATTGTTATCTCCCACTATTGGCAACACAGAAACAGTAATACAAACAGGTCTTCCGATTACTGCGGATTGATCAGTAAGCACAATCATATTAAAGGCGGTTGACATATTAATGGCTCCAAAGTCTGCAACAGTATAAATTATCGTATCACCCATGATGCTTGTTGGCAATAGTGCACCAACTGCAGGACTAACGTAACTTATCGGTCCGTCTAAAATAATGGTAACGCTTCCACTTACACCATTTGCACAATGAACTCCATAAAAATTAGCAATATCTCCCACCTGAAGATTCAAAAAGGTTTGGCGCCCCGAACGAAAGCCAATGGCTGAAATACTCCAACAACCAACATCGAAATTTTGTTTACAGATTAATGAAAAATCATTGTCATAAAATAGTGAGTCGGTAGAAGTAATTGTATCATTAAAACTATTATTTATCGGGCAAAATAATTGAAATGATAAATCAGAAGTATCAATTTGAACTGAATAATTACCGGTATCTAATAAATCAAAAGAATAAAACCCTTCACCTCGCGTAAAAATTTGTTGCTGAAGAATGCCGTCCTTGAATAACATTATATGTTCATTTGATTGTCTAATATCTTCTAAATCGAACAAGCAATTTGGGCTATCTTCAAAGTATGCCTTACCGCTAATATTCCAATAGGAATTACAACCATTTGAGTTGTATAAACCACAGATCGGAAAATTGCTTAGAGGCGGGGTGCTAGTTGCAATATTACCGTAATTGGGCAAGCAAGTTATTCCAGTATTTAAAAAAGAAAGTTGATCTAACTGTTTTAAACGGGGTAAACAAGTTAAATTATTGTTATACGAACAGTCCAATTTGCGTAAAGATTCAGGAAGTTCGGGAAGAGTTGTTATTTGATTATATCTACAATTAAGAAACAATAATGAACTAGGCAAAATAGGCAAACTGGTAACCTGATTCGTACTACAGTCAAGATCCCACAACAAATTAGGCAATGTAGGAATGTTAGGTAGATGATTGTACGCACACCACAGATATGCCAATGAACTCGGCAAAGTTGGAAGACTGGTGAGTTGATTATTCGAACACCTAAGTTCCACTAATGCACCCAAAGGGGGTAGGCTACTAAGTTGATTCACACTACAATCAAGATATGTCAATGAATTTGGCAAGGAAGGAAGACTAGTAATTTGATTAAAGCTACAATCAAGATACTGTAATGAATTCAATGACGGAAGATTAACTAAATGATTTCTTGTACAGCTTAGCCTAACTAATGAACTCGGTAAAGAGGGGAGGCTAGTAAGGGAGTTACCACCACAACCAAGACGAGTCAAGTTGTTAGGCAAAATTGGGAGATTATTCAACCCCATACCGTAACAATCTAAATACATCAGCGAATTTGGCAGAACTGAAAATCCTATGATAGTACACTTATTACAATTCAAAGCTATTAATGAATTGGGTAATGCAGGAAGACTCGTAATGGGATTGTAACTACAATTAAGTGAGATTAGGTTGACAAATGCCTGAATGCCCTCTATACTATTAATATTAGAGCCAGAAATGGGAAGATCAGTAGCGTTAATAATCAATGCACAATTAGAATTGATAGAATCACCCACAAAGCATGAGCCATAACCCAAGGCTATGAGTTTACTTCTAAAATTTGCATCCGGAACATAAACCATTTGCGCATTTGAAGTTGCAGTTATATTGAAGTAAAACAAAAAGCAAAGTGAAACTCTCAAATAGAAGGCTGAGGTAAAAATTCTATTCATTCCGAATCGGTTTTTAAACTGAGATGGCACATGCAAGGTAATAATTTACCGAATGATTGCTAGAGGTTGAGAGTTTTTAGTTCGGGGTTCCGAGGCTACTGTTAGAACACTAGCACAAGACTCGTCATTCAGTCCCGATTCATCGGGATATTTCAAAAATAGTGTTGTCGCTAATCCATAAATGGATTCCTCCTGAATGACCATCTGCAAAAGGTATTTGTAACTTGAGCTCATATTTTCACAAAATCCCCCTTCCCGCCCGATTTGTTACCTTTGGCATTCAATTCCATTTTTATGAAATCAAGAAAGAGTTTTTCGTCAGGAAAAAGCAGCGGACGTGGCCGAAGTGGTGGCGCTAAAAAGACATTTGGAAAAGGAAAAGAAAAAGACAGAAATTTTTCTTCTCCAAGAAGCGGAGCAAAACCTTTCCGTAAGCGAGATGATCGCGATGAAAAGCCGTATGGCGATCGAGCTAAACCTTTTCAGCGTTCTGACGAAAGACGAGATTTCAAAAAGCCGTTCGATAAAAAATTCTCAACGGGAAGAGCAAAACCGTTCGGTAAACGAGATGACCGTGATGAAAAACCATACGGTGATCGTGCTAAACCGTTTCAGAGCTCAGGTGATCGGAAAGACTTTAAGAAACCGTTTGATAAAAAATTCTCAACAGGAAGAGCAAAACCATTTGGCAAGAGAGACGACCGTGATGAAAAACCATACGGTGATCGTGCTAAACCTTTTCAGCGTTCAGGTGATCGGAAAGACTTTAAGAAACCGTTCGACAAAAAATTCTCAACAGGAAGAGCAAAACCATTTGGCAAACGAGACGACCGCGATGAAAAACCATACGGTGACCACTCAAAATCTTTCAAACGTTCTGATGACAGAAAAGATTTCAAAAAACCATTCGATAAAAAATTCACAACAGGAAGAGCCAAACCATTTGTAAAGAGAGATGACCGTGATGAAAAACCGGAACGTGATCGTCCTGATTCTTTTGACCGTTCTGAAACGAGAAGAGAAAGGCCTGTCGGCAAAAATTTTTCTGATGGAAGAGCAAAACCGTTTCGCAAAACCGATGACAGAAAAATAAAACCGGAAGTTGAGAAGTCAGAAGTTTTTCGTCCTTCCGATGATGGAAAAGATTTTGTAAAGCACGATGAACGTCCGAAGAGAAAAAGAAATGATGATTCTTCTTCTGACAGCGGAAGCAAACCGAATCTCAAGGAACGAAAATTTGCGGGTAAAAGCCGTGAAGATTCTGAAGATGGTGATTCAGAAAAGAAATGGAACCGTAAATCAGGACATGAATTTTATGGTGACAAAAAACCGAAACGGAATGATCGCGATAAAAAAACTCGTACTTCTTCCTATCAATCGAATGATGACGGCTCCATCCGTCTGAACAAGTTCATTTCCAATTCAGGAATCTGTTCGCGTAGAGAAGCGGATGAACTGATTGCAGCAGGTGTTGTTTCGGTGAACGGGAAAATTATGACAGAGCTTGGCTACAAAGTACAGCCCGGCGATGAAGTGAAATACAACAACGAAACATTGCGTACTGAAAAACTGGTTTACATCCTCGTGAACAAACCAAAAGATTTTATCACTACCATGGATGATCCGGAAGATCGCAAGACCGTAATGTGGTTGATCAAAGATGCTTGCCGGGAACGCGTGTATCCGGTAGGTCGCTTAGACCGAAATACAACCGGTGTGCTCTTGTTTACTAACGATGGAGAGCTGGCTAAAAAATTAACGCATCCAAGTTTTGAGATACAGAAAATTTACCAGGTTGAGTTAGACGCTCCGTTGAAATCTACCGACATGGAAAAAATAAAGGATGGTGTTACATTGGAAGACGGTTACATCAAGGTAGATGATGTTGCGTATTCGTCGGTCGGACAAGACAAATCCGTTGTTGGTGTGGAAATTCATTCCGGCCGAAACAGAATTGTAAGACGATTGTTTGAAAACTTCGGTTACGCTGTTAAAAAACTTGACCGTGTTTATTTTGCAGGCCTCTCGAAAAAAGATTTACCGCGCGGTCGCTGGAGATTCCTCACCGATCTTGAAGTTTCTAATCTTAAAATGATGACGGGAAATAAAAAAATGCAGAAGTATTTTGAAGCATGAAATTAGTTCAAAGTTCAAAGAGGAGTTTCGTTTTTCTACCTTTCGTTCTTTGAACTAAGAACTTTGAACTACTTCAGAATATCAATCCCCAAAACTTTTGAAATTTTCATTTTCACTTCTTCCAATTCGCGGTGATGCTCGATGAGGTGCATGTATTCTTCACCGCTCGTATGTGCTTCCTTAATTTTTTTCTGATTCTCATTCAGCATCTTCATCACTTGTTTGTTCTTCAAATGATAGACTGATTTTTCAACGCTGTCCTTTAAATTGGCTTCTTCTGCAGGAACAATTATTTTATGCATCGCTTCCCAGTTTTCACTCAATAAATAAATTGGACTCAGCAACTCGACAGCCAAACTACTGATATCGGGATTTTCACTGGTGAGAAAAAGATTCGGATCAATCGCATCCGCTGATTTTAAACAGCCTGCGATTTCATTGAAGAGTAATGCAAATACAGAATTTTCAATTGGAATATGGTCGCGCTCCATTTCATCCACGATAAATCTGCAAACACTAATCGTAGTCGTGATGGTTTCTCTTTTACCGGTGTGATCCACCGTTTCTCCTTCGTCATAAAAATGCAATTCGTGGTTTCCGAAATTCAGAAGCAACCGTAAAATTTCTTTTTCCTGCGAATCCGTTCCGTCATCTGCAGGAGGTTGGTTTATCTTCAACACATCCGGCAACAGTTCAACAATGTCGTCCGAATGCATTTCCTTCTTCAACTGAGACCTGCGGATTTTATTCAACTCAGTGAGCAGGATCTGTTCACCGATGTCCATCAGCGCACTGCAATGTTTTACGTACGTTGCACGGATAATCTGGTCAGGGATTTTTGCAATCGTCTCTACAACCTGCCTGATCAACCCTGCTTTGCGAACAGGATCGTTCTTTACATCGTCAAGTAATAAACTTGTTTTGAAAACAACGAAGTCTTTCGCATTCGCTGAAATAAAATCATGCACTTCGCTGCTGCTGTGTTTTCTTGAAAAAGAATCCGGATCATCGCCATCCGGAAATAAAACCACTTTTACATTCAGTCCTTCTTCCAACACCAAATCAATTCCACGCATGGATGCTTTGATTCCGGCAGGATCTCCATCATACAAAATGGTAATATTCTTCGTGTATCTTCCGATCAAACGAATTTGCTCAACGGTGAGAGCAGTTCCTGATGATGCAACTACGTTCTCAATTCCGGATTGGTGAAGTGAGATAACATCCGTGTATCCTTCTACCAAATAACACGTGTCGTGTTTTACGATGGCATTCTTCGCAAAAGAAATTCCGTAAAGAACGTTGCTCTTGTGATAAACTTCTGACTCGGGTGAGTTGATATACTTTGCTGTTTTATTATCCTTCTTCAGGATACGTCCACCGAAAGCAATCACGCGTCCGCTCAGGTTATGAATCGGAAACATAACACGACCTCTGAAACGATCAAGTAGCCTCTCCCCGACCCTCTCCAAAGGAGGGGGAGATGGATTCGGATTACTTTCAGACGAAGATTCTTTTGCGAACGATAATCCCGTCTTGATTAAATACTCTTTTTGGAATCCTCCTTCTAGCGCAGCTTTGCTGAAAACATCCCAGTCATTCAGCGAGTAACCAAGTTGGAATTTTTTAATGATCTCAGAAGTGAATCCTCGTTCTTTAAAATAAGAAAGTCCGATTGACTTTCCTTCTTCATGATCGAACAGCTGATCAGAAAAATATTTTTGCGCGAATGCATTCAGCACAAGCATACTTTCCTTTTCATCACGAAGAATATTTTGCTCCGGCGATAAAATTTCTTCTTCAATTTCAATGCTGTATTTTTTCGCGAGGTAACGTAGTGCATCCGGATATGTGGCATGCTCGTGTTCCATGATGAAATTCACAGCCGTTCCGCCTTTGCCGCAACCGAAACATTTGAAAATATTCCGTGCAGGGTTTACATTGAACGATGGTGTTTTCTCATTATGAAAAGGACACAAGCCGATAAGGTTAACGCCACGCTTTTTAAGCGACACGAAATCACCAACCACCTCTTCGATGCGAGCCGTCTCAAAAATTTTGTCGATGGTATCTTTCCTGATCATTGCAATGCCAACTTTTTAAACCTTGTATCCTTTACTTTTTTCGGAATCACGTTGGCGATGAATTGCGCGATGCTGTTGTAATACTCTTCTCCCCCGATTTGCTCAATGTTATCGTGCTCTGCTTTTTTTACCAAAATTAAATTTTTTTCTTTAGCCCCCGATGAATCATAGGTTGCATAGGTTTCTACCGGAGCGATGATTTCATCATTGCCACCGCAAATGAAGAGCGATGGGGTTTTTATGTATCTGACAATCTCCGGAAGATCAAGATCTTTCAATTCATACTGAAGTTGTTTTTCCAGTTTTCGTTCAAGAACAACATGAAGAACAAAACCCATAATTTTCCATTTTCGTTTCACGTAATTGTTTACATAGTCATAAAAATTAACGAACGGGCTTTGTACAATCAACGCTTCGCATCGTTCGTCAACGCTTGCAAGTTGTATCGCAACTGCAGCTCCAAGCCCGGCTCCGAAAACAGCCACATGATTCGTTTCCTTTTTTTTCTGCAAGCTGTCCAATACAATCTTAAAATCAGCGACCGTTACCATTCCGGGAGAAAACTCGTCTCCATCGCTGTTACCGTGGGCACGCATATCGACAGCACAAATGTTCAATCCCCGGTCATACATTTGTTTCATCATGTTCAGGTAACTGATTTTGCTTTGACTCAAATCATGAATGATGAGCAATGTATTTGATTCTTCTTCCCCGGTTGAAACATACCAGCCACGGAGCGTCAAGCTGTCGGCAGTTTTAATATTAAAATTTTGGTAAGCCATTCCCAATGATCCGGGATTGTAAAGAGGAGGATTTATTTTCACAACAACATCCTGAGGATTGCTTATCGCATTTTTCTCTGATTCATATTTCACATACAATGAATCTACACGAACAGGGCAAATGAGTTCAGGTGTGATGAAAAAAGGGCATGCGAAAATAAACGCTGCCAGCAGGAACAGAAGTCCCGTTATCAAATAAAAAAATTTGTTCAGATTCATGGCTCATACGAATTCCCCCCGTCACTAAAAGTATAAAATATTTTTAACCCCGCAATGTTTGGTTCATTAGTTCATTGGTTGATTAGGTTAATTAAGTTGATTAACTTAGTCAACTATTTTCAATCCTATATAAACATCAGTGTTCCCGTTCAATTGTAAACTTCACGAGGTCTTTTAACTTTTCTTTATAGATTCCTTCCTCAAATGACTCCAGAATCACAAACGCCTTTTCCTGGTATTTTTTCATACGCGTAATTGCATATTCAATTCCACCGTTTCCTTTTACAATTTTTATCACCTCTTTCACTTTTGCATCTTCCGTGTTGTGATTTTTCACAATGTTTACGATGAACCGTTTCATGGTTCGATCCGCTTTATCCAACGTGTAAATTAACGGAAGCGTCATCTTACTTTCCTTGATGTCGATGCCTGTAGGTTTTCCGATGATTCCATCCGGACCGTAATCAAACAAATCGTCTTTGATCTGGAAAGCAATGCCGATGTATTCTCCGAACTGATGCATCTGTTTTACCACATCATCATTTTTTCCGGCCGAAGCCGCTCCGCAGGCGCAACACGAAGCTATCAACGATGCCGTCTTCTGTCGGATAATTTCAAAATAAATATCTTCTTTGATGTCGAGCTTGCGTGCTTTTTCAATCTGCAACAATTCACCTTCACTCATTACTTTCACAGCTTCACTCACAATCTTCAGCAGGTTATGGTCGTTGTTTTCAACGGAGAGCAAGAGTCCTTTGCTGAGCAGGTAATCACCAACGAGTACGGCAATTTTATTTTTCCAAAGTGCATTCAGTGAGAAAAATCCTCTGCGTTCATTTGAATCATCCACCACATCATCGTGTACAAGTGTTGCCGTGTGAAGTAACTCAATCAACGAAGCAGCGCGATAACTCGCTTCTGTAATTCCTCCGCACATTCCGGCAGAAAGAAAAACAAACATAGGACGCATCTGCTTTCCTTTTCGCTTCACTATGTAATGTGTAATGCGATCGAGAAGCGGAACGGTGCTTTTCATGGAGGCTCTGAACTTCTGTTCGAACTCCTCCATTACCAAAGCGATGGGCGCTTTGATTTCATCCAGTGTCAGCTTTTTTGTCATTGAGAGGGACGAAAGTACTTGAAATTATTATCAAATTCCTGAGGCGGAACGTGAATATTTCTGAAAATAATTTATAAGATTTGCTTCCTGTGGAGATTGTTTTATCTTTGAAAATCTTCGCTGTTAAAAGTGATTTTCAATGTGATATGAAAAGTGCACCGGTCATAGCAATTATAGGAGGAGGGTTCTGCGGAACATTTACTCTTATTCAGCTTATCAACCGAGCGAAGAACCCGCTTCACATCATCCTGATCAATAAAAATTATCCACTCGTTAAAGGAATTGCATATGGCACGACCGATGAAAAACACCTGCTTAACGTAGCTGCAGGCAAGATGAGTGCCTTCGTTGACAACCCGGATCATTTCGTACAGTGGATTAAAAGTAAAAAATCCTGCAACAAATATGTGACTGATGATTTACCTCTCGCCTACCTTCCTCGCAGTATTTACGGTGAATACCTTAATTCGATTTTTGAAGATGCGGTAAAGCAAAAACCATCCTTCGTTGAATGCACTATTCTGAATGATGAAGCGAAAGACATTGTTCCCATGGTGAACAAATACAATGTCGTACTGCATGGAAACAAAGCAATCACTGCTGACAAGATCATTCTTGCAACCGGTAACTTTCCTCCACAAAGTCTTCCGATTAAAGACGAGCGTTTTTACACAAGCAAAAATTATTTTGGAAACCCGTGGAACGCTTCTGCGACAGAAGATATTCGTCCTGATGATACCATTCTGGTTCTCGGCACAGGCTTAACCATGATGGATACCGCGCTTAGTATTGTAAAAGATAATTTCCACGGAAAGATTGTTGCGCTTTCAAAAAACGGTTTGTTGCCGTTGTTCCACAAGAAGAGAAAACCATATCCTCAGATCCTTGATGACTTAAGGCCTCCTTACAGATTACAGGAATTGTACGAAGTGTATTTCAAACACATTGAAGAAGTGCTTGCGCAGGGAAACAGTGCGGAAGCGCTGATGGATGCTATCCGTCCGAAAGTGCAGGAAATCTGGATGAGTCTTTCGACAGCGGAAAAGATTCAGTTCATGGATCACGTGAAACCATTCTGGAATGTTACTCGTCATCGCGCATCACAACAGGTTCATGAGGCGATTACAAAACTCATCGAAAAAAATATTCTTTTTATTTCAGCCGGTCGTTTGATTTCGATGACAGAAGCAGGCAATTCCATTGAGATCATTTTCAGGGAGAAAAAAACATTGAAAAATAAAATTATCCGTGTGAACCGCGTCATCAACTGCACGGGTCCGGAGACGGACATCACAAAAATAAATGATGAACTGATCCGAAATCTTTTGAATCGCGGATTCATTGCTCCTGATGAATTAAAATTGGGAGTGAATGCATTACCGGATGGAGCAATCCTTCAGGGTGACAACAGTTTGTCAAAATTTCTTTTTACGATAGGCACCAACCTGAAAGGCATTCTGTGGGAAAGTACTGCTGTACCTGAACTTCGTCTGCAGGCACAGCAACTGGCAACTGAACTGCTCAGACAGCTGTTTGAGAATGCGTCAAAAAAAAAGATCAGTAAAACGTAGAGCGCTTTTATGTTGAAGGTTTCAACAGCTAGTTTTCCGTGATTAATATTTTTCGCGTTGTTGATTTTCCATCTCGTTCAAGAGTCACAAAATAAATTCCTGCGTCCAACTTCTTGTCTGTGGAATAACGGTGTTCTCCCGGCTGCATGATTGCATTTGCAAGCATCTTTACTTCTCTGCCCAGGGCATCCACAACTTTCAGATTTACTTTTTGCGCTTTATCCAGTTTGAACGTAACCAGAAAATTGCCGGAAGTTGGATTGGGATAAATAGTGAGCAACGATGCTTCCATTGTGTTTTCATGAACTCCCGAAATGATACCATTGATGTTAATGTCATCGAGGTATAGATTGTTTCCTCCGCCACTGATATGACGGAACTTAAACCGTACATTAGTTTTGTTGTGATAAGAAATAATGTTCACGCTTTCCTGTCTCCATTCTGTGGGAGATGGAGTATAAAAGCTGAAATTATCCGGAGCCGTTCTTAAACTTTGTCCTGTTTTACTGTACCTGTTCAACCATGTAACTCCGCAATTGGTGCTGGCATATACCTCAAGCACATCCAGATGATTTGTATCCAGCTCGGCATACGCCAGTTTAAATTCCAGTGTCACGGAAGTAACATTGGAAAAATCAAAAGACGGAGTGACGAATTCATCTATTTGTCCGCGCTGGTTTCCGAAATAATTATTCATCCTTAAGCAAGCTGTTCCGGAACTACCGACCGTTGTAATCCGTTCCCAGGTATTTCCTCCATCGGGATTCATAACATAACCATCAGCCAGTGGAAAACTTCCTGCTGCTTCAAAGTTTTCACTGTAAGGAACGGATAGCATCGAAGATCCATTCACGCGGATGAATGCATTTTTTGTTTTTGAATCTGACCCGGCAGAATTACCTGTTGTAAGAGAAACATCGTATCCGCCTGCAGTAGCATATTGTATGGTTGGCGCAGAGTCGGCAGACGTTGAGGGATTACCTCCCGGAAAATTCCAGTTCCATGAGGTAGGATGCCCGTTCGATGACAGATCTTTAAACTGAACAGAACCTCCCTCACAAATGGTCTGGTTGTTCACCTTGAAATCTGCAATCGGTGCGCATACTTGCGCCGGAGAACCATCCGTGCCTGTTATCGCCTGGTTCTGGATTGTCCACAAATTATTTCGCCCGTCAACGAAAGAAGTGAGTGTTGCTCTCATCCTGTCTTTCTGTCCTTCTGTAAACATTTTACAGCAGTAAGAATACTCCATGTAATTCTGAACATTGTCAATTACATTTCCGCAGGTTGCACCACTCAGGTTACAATTCGTCCAGCCACTGGTAATTGGCGTGTCGCCCACCCAATCATCACCGCAGGAAACTCCGGGTTCATTGGTATCTCCCCATACATGTGCAAGATTCAGGCTGTGTCCGATCTCATGTGTCAGAACACGTGACCTTGATAATGTTCCGCTACCGATACTACCCACGTAATCTGCCAGCGTAATCACGCCATCAGCACCGGGAGGAGCCGTGCCGGGATAATATGCATAGGCTGCTGCTCCGGCCCAGGCAAGTGATGATACTACCCAAACATTCAGGTACATGTCATTCGGCCATGGATTTAATTTTGATTCATCATCCGCACGATAGGTGAGCATGGATGGGATGCGATCAATGCCATTCGTGCAATGTCCGTCAGGATCAAGTTGTGCGAGGCGAAACTCTATCTCGCAATCCGCCATGATTGGTTTGAAGGCGGAAACAATGGCCGCTGTGTCGTAACTTGTTTTGCGGAAATCATCGTTCAGGATTCTCACTTGGTCTTGTACCTGTGCATCAGAAATATTCTCGCTTCCGTAATTATGAATAATGTGAAATACAATCGGGATGATATACACTTGTCCTGTTATATGATTGCTGCTTGCAGTTCGCGCATTCTCTTGTTGCGCGTGCTGTTGCAGCAATCGCTGTCCCTGCAAAATTTCAGGGTGATCTTTGATACGTTGCTTGTAAATCTCAGTCGTTATGCAACGCTTGAGTTCCTGCGCCCTGACAAGAGGAACACAAAGAAAAAATAAAGCAATCAATGCCCGGAATTTATTTTTCACAGCAATATATTTTGACTGTACGTTCCGCCAATTTCCGGCAGAAAAACTTAGTCTACGATTAATTTTTTAACGGCAGAGATTTCTCCTACATTCAACGTGACAAGATAAATTCCCGGGCTGAATTCTTTTGAATTCAATGTATATTCATGTGGTCCCGCACTAAGGCGATCTTTCACAACTGTTTTCATTTCTCTTCCAAGGATGTCGGTGATTTTAACTTCTCCTTTATCTGAAGAAGGCATATCAAAAGCAATGTTAAAAAAATCAGTTGATGGATTTGGATACACGTCAAAACTCAACGCAGCAACTGCCGCTTCTTCTATTCCTACCGGGGTAGCTGCGAGATTGACATCATCAATGTACAGGTTGTTATCTCCTGCACTGAGGAACTCAAATTTAAAACGAACATTGGATTTATTATTCAAGGTACTTAGGGGAGATACTGTAACAAGCGCCCAATCAGCAGTTGATGCAGGCGTATAACTTCCGCTTACATTGGCCACTGTTGCCAGCTGGGAAGCCGAAAGGCTTCTGCGAAGTGTCCAACTCTTTCCGCAATTAACGGAAGAGTAGATTGCCAGTACATCAACCTTGGCCACATCTTTCCTTGCATATGCCATTCTGAATGTAAGAACCGGTGAAGTAAATCCCGTGAAATCCATAGACGGTGTCACCCAACTGTCATACAGTTGTACCTGGCCTGATGCATAGTTTGTCATCTTGATGGATTTTGTTCCGGAATACCCAACACTCGTAAGCTGCCATGTATTTCCGAAATTATTAAGTACATAGCCATCTGCATCAGGGAATGCTCCCACTGCTTCAAAGTCATTAAAATAGGTAGGAGTGTATGAAGTAGTACCGGAAACATTCATGACCAGGGTCTTTGTCAGCGAATCGGCACCTTGTGCATTGAATGCTTTTAGAGTTGCTGTGTATTGTCCCGGGCTGGTATATTTTACAAACGGATTTTTCAGTGTGGAAGAAGTTGACACTCCCAGCGGAAATGACCACTCATAATTAAACGTGTCTGTATTGAAACTTGCATTGATATACTGAATGGAATCTCCGCTGCAAATATGATTCGCGTATGGATAGAAGTCCGCGATTGGAGCACAAGGCAGACTGGCAACACCAGTAGTGCCAGTTGAATCAAGGTTATTGGATATCCATAAATGATTGCGGCCGGAAGTAGAAGTGTTCAACGCAACCAGCATTCTTGTTTTCTGGCCTTCGGTAAACATCATTGAACAGTAAGAGTAATCCATGAAGTTCTGGAAATTTTCATTCACTCCTACATTGCATACATCGAAACCAGATGTCGGACAAGTGCGCCAACCTTTTGTAATCGGAGTATCGGAAACACCATCGTCACCACAGGCAACTCCCGGTGAATTTGTATTGCCCCACGGATGTTGGAGGTTAAGGAAATGTCCTATTTCATGTGTAAGTGCACGAGCATTGTCTTCTATGCTTGTACCAGTGTATCCCACATAATTTGCAAGTATAATCACCCCGTCTGATACTGCCGGACCACCGGGATAGGTGGTATAACCAGCAGCTGAAGCATGCAAAGGGCCAAATGCTTTCACGGTCCAGATGTTGAGGTATTTGTTGTTGGGCCACGGGTTCAGTTTGGAGTTGTCGTCTGCGAGATTTGTACGGAACGAAGCGATGCGGTCGATTCCATTGGTGCAGTTTCCGTTCGGATCAAGGGTAGCCAGTTT
>JAYTXY010000184.1:0-9114 GCA_043742705.1 Bacteroidota bacterium | reverse complement strand
CGAATTTTCTTAAGAGGTTTTTTTAGCTGATCTTGCGTCCTCTTATTCTTTATGCAAGTAGCTGTTGTAATCCTTAACTGGAACGGAAAATATTACCTTGAAAATTTCCTCCCTGATGTCATTCGTCACAGTAAGGGTTATGCTGATATTGTGGTAGCAGATAATAATTCCACAGATGGTTCGATGGAATTTCTTCGTGAACGGTTTCCTGAAGTAAAGATCGTTCTGAATAAAAGTAATCTTGGTTTTGCAGGCGGTTATAACGAAGCACTCAAACATGTAAGTGCCGACTACTACATTCTTCTCAATTCAGATATTGAGGTAACCGCAAACTGGATTCAGCCTGTTATCTCGTGCATGGAGAAAGACAAACGAATTGCAGCGTGTCAGCCTAAAATAATTTCTTACAAGCATCGTGACGAATTCGAGTATGCCGGAGCTGCCGGAGGCTTCATCGACAAGTACGGTTATCCCTTCTGTCGCGGACGGATTTTTACTTCACT
This sequence comes from Bacteroidota bacterium, assembly GCA_043742705.1. Lineage (GTDB taxonomy): Bacteria > Bacteroidota > Bacteroidia > AKYH767-A > 2013-40CM-41-45 > JAPLDA01. Next base: position 8,611 of record JAYTXY010000184.1, on the reverse strand, counting down.
TGAGAAAGACCATCACCAGTACGATGATGAAATGGAAGTTTTCTGGGTGACAGGAGCTTGTATGTTTATCCGTTCCGAAATTTTTCACAAGCTTGGAGGATTTGATACATCATTTTTCGCGCACATGGAAGAAATTGATTTGTGCTGGAGAATTCAACAGGAAGAATATAAAGTAGTCTACTCTCCTTCTTCGTCTGTTTTTCATGTCGGAGGAGGAACGTTACCGAAAAACAATCCGCGAAAAACATATCTTAACTTCAGGAACAACCTGATGATGCTGCATAAAAATGTTGCTCCAAAAGAATTTCTGTCGATCCTGATTTTCCGGACAATTTTTGATCTACTGGCTGCAGCAGCTTTTCTATTCACGAGTGGATGGAAAGATTGCAAAGCCGTGTTGAAGGCACATTGGGATTTTCACCTGACAAAAGGAAAATTGAGCAAAGAAAAACTTCAAAGACCTGTCAACAGAATGATTTATCCCAAAAGTATTTTATTCAGTTATTTTATCTTCGGCAAGAAAAAATTTTCTGACTTGAAAAATTTTCCGGAAAGCAAAATCTAAGAACTCTACATTGAGCTGTGAAAACTGAACGCACTGATTTCTCTTTTAAGCAATCAAGAATACTGATTGTTGAAGACAATAGGATCAACCAGCTTTTGGTAAAAAATGTACTGAAGAATTTCGGCTTTTCAAATTACGATGCTGCTGAAAACAGTACAGATGCTTTTAAAAAGCTTTCCGAGAACAACTACGACATCATTCTCATGGACATTCAAATGCCGGGAATGGATGGTTTTGAAATTACGAGAGAGATTCGAACGAAGCTGTCTAAAAAATTAGGTCCTGTTCCGATTATCGCACTAACGGGTGACGGATCTGAAAATGAAAGAGAAAAAGCACGAACAGCAGGAATCAATGATTATATCGTAAAGCCTTACGATCCTGAAGAACTTTATTCAATCCTGCTCAAGCACCTTGGTAAAGATGAGGTAGTTGTTCCGCTTTCGGGCTATGAAAAAAAAACTGCGAAGGTTAAAAACACGGATTCTTCGAATCATCAATCAGGGATGGAGCTTGACTTCCTGGAAAAATATACCGGAGGTGATTTAAAAATAACGATGCAGTTGATTGAACTCTTTCTAAATGAAGTGCCGGAAGCTAATCGAAAACTCGAAAAATTAATTCCTGAAGCCAACTGGAAAGAAGTTCATGCAGTTTCGCACAAAATGAAATCGTGTATTGCAATTTTTGAACTCGAAGAGTTAAGAAAAATCATTATCAGGATTGAGGATTATTCGAGAGATCTTAATTTCACAGAAGCTATTCCAAAACTCTTCCCTGCTTTTAAAGAAGGATGCGCAGTTGCTGTGCTTCACCTCGAAGTGGAATTAAAAAAGCTGAAGGCTAAGGAATAATCAAAGTTCACCCAAATGATACAACGTAAGTCCGGCAATTGGACTCTCTGTAATTTTTCCAATGGAAACTCCTTTTTCCGCAGCGACTTGTCGCAACAAATCGGTAAAATAAAATCCTACTGAACCCGTGCAATGAAACTGGTAAGCACCGTAATCATTGTACTTGCAAATGTGACGGTTGAAAAATTCAGCGAAGCTTTCATGCACCATTTTCGAAAAAATGATCTCACTCCTGTTTTGAAAAACAAAATGCATGAAAGAAGCAAGAAACTGATTCGGTAATGGTTTCTTATATACGTTTTCCAATACATCATCCTTGGAGAGATGAAATCGTTCCTCAAATTTTTTAACGAGATCATCTGACAGTTCACCGTAAAACAAGGCGCGCAAAAGTTTTTTTCCGATGTGTGTTCCGCTTCCTTCATCACCCAGAATAAATCCTAGGGAAGGAACTTGTGAGACTATTTTTTCTCCGTCATACAAGCAGGAATTTGAACCCGTACCAAGAATAGCAACAATACCCTTTTCACGCCCGCAGTGAGCGCGGCAGGCAGCCAGCATGTCGTGATGGATTTCAATGGCTGCTGTCGAAAACAAGGCGTGAATTCCATTCGCGACAACATTGCATTTTTCTTCACTTGAGCATCCGGCTCCGTAGAAATAAATTTCCTTTATCTCCCCGGAATTCATTTCAGGCAAAAGCTCACGTCTGATAATTTCAGTGATTCCCTCGCTCGACATAAAGTAAGGGTTCATTCCTCCCGTGCGGAACTGGTAAATCTTTTTGTTGTCGTCAATTAAACGCCAATCTGTTTTGGTTGAACCACTGTCTGCAATCAGGATCATTCGGAAATTATTTATTCAATGGTAAAACGATCGCCTTCCAAAGCGAGCGTTGTGTTTTCAAAAATTTCTTTCGCTTCTTCAAGTAACGGATACAGGTTTTTATAACGCGCAGAAAAATGTCCGATGATCAGTCGCTTCACGTTCGCTTTCGTGGCGATTGCTCCTGCCTGTGAGGCTGTGGTATGAAAAGTTTCTATGGCACGCTCCGCTTTATCATTCATAAAAGTAGCTTCGTGATACAATAAATCGATTCCTGTTATTTGCGGAATAATTTTTTCATTGTACAAGGTGTCAGAACAAAAAGCATACGTTCGTGGATGCCTTGGATCACTTGTCAATTCAGCATTCGGAAACACTTTCCCCTTTTCATCGATGTAATCGTCACCGTTTTTTAATGCATTGTAAGCTGTTACCGGAACATTGAGTTCCTGAATTTTTTCTTTTATCAATTTTCTCTTTTTCTGTTTTTCAGAAAATATAAACCCTGTACATGGAATCCGGTGATTCAAAATAAGTGTTCGAACTTCAATGTCATCATCCTCATAAATTACCTTCGACACTGTTGCACTGACAGGATGTAAAATTAACTCGAAGCGTAATGTCGTCTGGGAATAACGAAGTTGAATGTCGATGATTTCCTGCAATTCAGGTGGGCCAAAAACATGCAACGGAATCGTTCTGCCCTGCAAATGCATGGTTGAAAGCAACCCCATTAAACCAAGGTAATGATCTCCGTGAAGGTGGCTGATAAAAATGTGGTTGATGCGGTGAAACTTAATCCTGAAACGATTCATCTGAATCAGGGTTCCTTCACCACAGTCCACTAAAAAAAAACGCTCGTGTATGTTGAGTACCTGAGCGGTTGGATGTCGTTGATAAATGGGAGTTGCAGAACTGCTTCCGAGAATGGTAATTTCAAAAATCATTATTCGTTCGATACAATCATTCGCCTGGTAACGGAACCTTTTGAATTACCAATATTATAAATATAAATGCCCGGATAAAAATCCTTGGAATCGAGTTCAATCTTATTCAGTCCTTTCTGTGCATGAACGGGTTTTGTATAAACCACCTTGCCTAACAAATTGGATATTTTCAATGTCATCAAATCTTCCGATGGAGATGAGAAAGAAATCATCGTAGACTCTTTAAAAGGATTCGGAATATTCTGTGCAACATCAAACTTTGTGAGTGACAAAGACGCAACTCCGACATTCGGATCAACAGTGATATTATAACGGTTAATGTTATCGGAAATACTTGCCGGAATTCCTCCCAGCACATGACCATATGCGGTAACATGCACAATAATCGGATACGTCAATCCGGCCATCCCGGCTGTCGGAGCAGGCGCCTGTAACAGGATACAAGCATCAGATCCTCCAACAAAATGACACGTTGAAGGAGTGCATAAATACGTAATGCCGCCGGGATAAGAACACGAAACGCTTGTAATAAGAATAGAATCAACCGTAGCAGGCTGACCAAGATACGTTGTATCGTGAACAACTTTTAACTGAATCGTAGCTGAATAAGGATCTCCCACAATCGCATGAGGCAATCCGGTAGCACTGTCAGGGTAGATACCGGTTACATTGTGCGTGATGGTAGGATCAGGAACGCATTGCGCATAGGTCGCTGACATCGCAACACAAATATAAACAACAAGGAGCAGTATTTTTTTCACAGCCTGATTTTACAATTTGAACAATGCAAGGCGAAAATTAATCTTTGTGCAAATGCTTTTCCACTTCATCCATGAAGATGAAATCAACAGCTTCACTCACAGTTGGAGTGATCACGAGCATGTTGTCTAACTGAGAAATAGAAATCAGTTTGCGAACATGATCCTGCAAACCACAAAGAACAAATGAACCTCCTGCATTTCTGCTCAGGCGATAGCCCACTAAAATTGCACTGAGTCCTGATGAATCGCAATATTGCGTTTCGCTCAGATCCACAATTACGTTATTCAGCATCTGCTGATTCAATTGAACAAATTCCGACTTTAACTCAGAAGAAATGAGTGAATTCAATTTCGCTTCCTGCAATTTGAATAATGTGTACTTCTCTTGTTTTTCGATAGTAAACTTCATAGGTATATTGATTTGTTCAAATTTACAACATAATATACGGACTTCAAACGATCGGTCAGATTTTATTAACACTGAAAAATTGAAGTTTGTTGAAAACGATTCTTCGTCATTTCCCCATCAAACAGGACGTTTTCGGGATGCTGTTCCTAATTTACTTCCGCGGCTAGCAGGTACAAAACTGCCATTCGAATAGCGACTCCATTCTCTACCTGGTTCAGGATGATGGATTGATCAGAGTCAGCTACATCACTCGTAATCTCCACTCCCCTGTTAATCGGACCGGGATGCATAATGGTAATTTTCTTTCCAAGTGAATCAAGCAATGTTTTGTTCAAACCGTACAACATGATGTATTCACGTAACGATGGAAAATAGCTGATGTCCTGTCTCTCCAACTGAACACGAAGCATATTTGCAATGTCGCACCACTCAAGCGCTTCGCGGAGATTTCCTTCAACCTTCACTCCTAGCGAAGAAATGTATTTCGGCATTAGTGTGGATGGTCCGCACACCATGACTTCAGCACCGAGTTTTTGCAGACAAAAAATATTTGAGAGTGCTACACGCGAATGTAAAATGTCACCTACAATTACAACTTTTTTTCCTTTTACTTCACCATACTTTTCACGGATAGAATATGCATCAAGCAAAGCCTGTGTTGGATGTTCATGAGGGCCGTCTCCGGCATTCACAATTCTTGCCTGTATATGTTTCGAAAGGAATACAGCTGCTCCTGGATTCGGGTGTCGCATCACCACAATATCCACTTTCATGGCAAGAATATTATTTACCGTATCAATCAACGTTTCTCCTTTACTCACGGAAGAAGATGACGCAGCAAAGTTTATGACATCGGCAGAAAGCCTGCGCTCAGCCAACTCGAAAGATAAACGTGTACGTGTGGAGTTTTCAAAAAAAAGATTTGCAATCGTTACATCACGAAGAGAAGGAACTTTTTTTATCGGGCGATTCAGAACCTCTTTAAAATTATCAGCCGTTGAAAATATCAGTTCAATATCTTCCTTTGAAAGACCTTTTATTCCTAACAAATGTTTTACACTCAGGCGAGACACGTGGTATTTTTTATTTTTATTTTTTTATTGTCGCAATACGCAAATCGCATATCTATTTATCAGTCATCAACCACACGGCATCTTCTCCGTCACTCTCCTTCCACTCTACTTTTACTTTTTCAGAGGTTATTGTATCCACAGAAATTCCAATGTAGTCTGGTTCGATTGGAAGTTGACGGCTGTAACGTCTGTCAACAAGAGTAAGCAACTCTATTTTACGCGCACGCCCAAAATCGAGCAATGCATCCATCCCTGAACGAATCGTTCTTCCGGTGTAAAGTACATCATCAACAAGAATTACTTTTTTATCTTCCACAACAAAATCCAATTTTGTTTCGCTCGGAATTACAAGATCACGTCTTCTGTAATCATCTCGATGAAACGTAACATCGAGACTGCCATAATTGATTTTTTCCTTTTTCAGAATTTCCGAAAGACGTTTTCGTATTCTGTCAGCTGCAAAAATTCCTCTTGGTTGCAAACCAATGATGGCAGATTCAGAAAAATCGTTGTGATTCTCGATCAATTGATAGCACAGCCGGCTGATCGTAATTTCAAAATGTTTACTGTTAAGCAGTAATCTTTTTTGCATAGAGAATGTTGTCAAACTTACAGGAATTCTATGACATCAGGAAACATCATTGCAAATTCTGAGGTACGATTTGGATGTGCGTATTGCGATATGAGATTTGCGACTTGATTTATGAGATTTCGGTGTCGTCAGGTGTTTCACCTGACGAACTGCTTGTCAGGTGAAACACCTGACACCACTTTCGAATGCGAAAGCTGAAATTCTCGCTTTTTTTAAATTCACATTTCCTCCAGAATCGTAATAATCCATGTGATTTTGTAAAGACAAGCAGCCATTTATTTTGTTTATTCTTATGTGCTTCAATGGTCTCTACATACAAGCCGGAGAGTTTTCTTCTTATCAATTGCCTTCATGCTCTGGAGCCTTTTATCCATGGGGCAAGCGGGCAATTACAATGTGAGAAGACCGTATGGAATCATTCCTGAATTTGTAAAAAACAATACGACACACAACGTCAGCGAAGTCGCATCCAACGTTTTAAGGGTGATAAACAACACCGGCAAAAGTGTAAGTTTTCATTTACGCTTTTCAACGCCAATGAACTGGCAAATTTTGAAGCAGAATGACGAAAATTACAGTCTTGATGCCGGAGATTCTGTCTTCGTTCCCATCCGGATTATCACGGATAAATTCGCAAAAGGAAATACCAATTACGTAGTCAGCGCATTTCTTGTTTCTGACAAAGACGTTCAGTTTGCTTCGCAGAACTGGTACGTCACGATTCAGAATCAGTCTCAATGGAGCGCTTCCATTCCACTCAAGAAAATTTTCTTCGTCAACGATTCATATACTTCAAGTTTCAGTTTGCATCTTCAGAATTCAGGAAATGCTGATGAATTGATTCATATTGGATTTACTGCTGACAGGAGAATTGAAATCATTGATCCAACAACGAAAGAAGTGGTCTCATCAAAATTCTCGTTACCTCTTCCTGTTGGTGCTGATACCACATTGATATTTGATGTGCAGCGGAAAAAAGAATTAAAGAATACAGCAAATAAAAAAGACGCAACCGAGAAAGCAGCTTCAGCAAATGAAGAGTACAACATTCAGGCTACTGCGAAGAACGAAGGGTTCCAGGGAAAGCAAGGACAGTCATGGACAGGAACCGTTTCCTTTTATAAAATCGGAAGCGAACTTCGTGTACACGAATTTACAAGTTCAGCTCTTCCGATGACTTTTGAATTGAATGCATACGATGTGCTTTCTGCAACAACTACATTATCACTCGATGCGTACGGAAATGCTGTTTTTAAAAACGATCAGTTACTCAACTATCGTTTTCAAACGGTCTTCATCACGAACTTTCTCAACGAAAAAACATTCCTTGGAAACAACCATTATCTTGGATATTTTTCACACCGAGGAAGCTTGGAGATCGGTGAAATAAACGGTTGGGGAAGAAGTTTGATAAACGGAAAAGGAATCAAAGGAACCATCAATTTGGGCTCGAACCAGTTTGGTGCTGCCTTGGCAAAGTCGCCAGACTTCTTTTCTGACAGCCGCATTACGAGTTATGGTTTCTATCATCACTTTGATGCAAAGAAATTTTACATAAGCAATTACTACAGTCATCTCGCAGATAATTCTATCCACCAGGAAAATACAATTTACAACAGTTATGCTTCTTTTAAAATTAACAACAATCAGCAAATAGGAATTGGCGGTGGAATCAGTAATGAAAATTACACTGCTTCTTCAAATCCCTTTTCAGTAAAAGGATATGGTTACGATGTAAATTATTCAGCAGGATTTAAACGGTTTAATTTCAGTCTTGGGAACCAATTTGGAAGCAGCAGTTATTCGTTGGCTCGCGGACTCTCCATGCTTACAGGACGCGCCACCTATTATGTGAGTAAGAAACTGAACGTCTCTCTGAATAATCAGAATTTCCGTCAGCAGGCAGACTATTATTATCTCGGTAATTTGATTCCGGGAAAAGCTGCACGATCTGACCGATATGAAATGAGAATAGGATTCCTTTCTTCTGCATCATCTGTATATCTCAAGCCAACATACATTAATGAAGACAATTATGCACTCCATATCATTACCAAAGGAATGGGACTTGAATACAATGCAAGAAACTTAACCAATGTTCGTCTTGCTACCAGTCTTTTCATGGGATATGCAAAAGCACCTGATTACGATGTGCCGAATTTTTTCATTGCACACTTCAATGCTTCAGCGAAATGGACGCACCTTTCTTTAAGCCTGCGATATTTCTACGGACCTAACCAGGTTTCTGAACAATTGCGTTTTGTGGAAAATAAAATCAATCCTCAATCAGTAAATCTTACTTCAACGTATGATTATTGGTTCGGAAGAGGAAGTTACTTACTTAGCACTACTGCAGGATTAATGCATGAAACATTCTTTCAAAAGACAAACTTCCGAATCAAACCTGAACTTTTCTATTTTACAAAAACAGGATTCAGGTTTTCCATTTATGCGACCTATATCAATTCAATGCAGGGAGCAAATCCATTGCTGAGTGATATCCAAACTGAACAAGGTGGTTTCCAAAAAATATCGAATGATGAATTCAACATTGGTTTCGGAATCAGGAAGCAAATCGGAATTCC
>JAYTXY010000183.1:0-4773 GCA_043742705.1 Bacteroidota bacterium | reverse complement strand
CCTTTGCCTTCGTAAAGTTTTTTCATGGCTTCCGCGTAATTGGATTTTGCTTCATCCATTTTCTTTCCAACCATCGTGAGGTCTTCCACAAAACCGACGAACTTGTCGTACAACTTTCCTCCTTGTTCAGCAATCTCCAACGCATTACGCGTTTGACGTTCTTGTTTCCAGATCGATTCAATTGTTTTCAAGGTGGCAAGCAACGTCGTCGGACTCACAATCACAATTTTACGGTCCCAGGCATAACTGAACAATTCCTGATCACCCTGAACGGCTGTGCTGAAAGATGATTCAATCGGCATAAACAACAAAACGAAATCCGGTGAAAAGAAATCAGATGACGATTGATAACTTTTTTCACTCAATATCCTGATGTGGTTTTTCACAGACGTAATGTGTTCCTTTATAAATTGCTCCCGTGAAATATCATCGGCAGCATTCACAAACGCTTCGTAAGCCACGAGCGACACTTTTGCATCGATGATAATGTGTTTGTTATCCGGAAGCATGATCACGACATCCGGTTGCTGCCTGTCGCCGTCGTCATTCTTGGTACTCACCTGTGTTTTGTATTCACGATCTTTCACCAATCCCGAACGTTCAAGAATCCGCTCCAGGATCACTTCGCCCCAATTGCCTTGTTTCTTGGTATCGCCTTTCAGCGCCTTGGCCAGGTTATTCGCTTCTTCGCTGATTTGTTTGTTGAGATCAACGAGGCTTTTGATTTCACCTTTCAACGAATTCCTTTCAGCTGCTTCTACCTTGTAGGCGTTTTCTACTTTCTGTTCAAAGTCTTTTATTTTTTCTTTGAATGGATTCAGGATGATATCCAGGTTGATTTTATTCTGCTCCGTAAATTTCCGGCTTTTGTCTTCCAGAATCCTGTTGGCCAGGTTTTCAAATTCAGTTTTCAAACGCTTCTGTATATCTTCGAGTTCTTGTTTTTGAGAAGTGAGTTTCTCTTCCAGGTTTTGATTCGTCGTTTTAAGATGAGCCAAATCAGTACTTTTCTCAAGAACTATTTTTCTTACTTCTTCAAGTTCAGAGGTTCGCTGGTTAAGTTGCATGAGCTGATTCGACAAGCGGTCGTTGAGGATACTTCTCTCTTTATCCAGTTCATTCAGCTGTTGTTGAACGGCCATAGTTGAATCATTCTTTTTCGATTTGAAATAAAACCAAACGAAAATTCCGCCAAGCAGCATACCAATCAGAAGAAAAAGAAATTCCATGATGATGATTTTTGTAAAAGTACGAAAAGTGGTAATTGGTTTAATGGTTCATTCGTTCAATGGTAAGATATAAAAATATTGTTTGCCTTTTTACCAATGAACTGATAAACCTTTGAACCGTAGCTTTTGTCAACTATTTTCGGTTGGGCTCTTTATCAAACTCCTGGTTCAATCCATTCAGGACTTCACCTGTGATGTTCAGGCTGTCGTTCGCATACAAGATCCCGCCTCCTTTTTGAAAGCCTAAAATGAAGCTGTAGTTTTTGTTCTTGTTAAACGTTTTCATGTACGAAGTAAGTCTGGCATACAATTCTTCATTCGATTTGGTTTGTTCTTCATCCAGCATGTTTAGCATTTCATCTTTTTTCTGCATCAGCTTTTGCTGTTTCATCCCAAGTTCTTCTTCCCGCTTTCCACGCTCAAGTTCACTCATGCTTCCCGCATTTTTTTGGTAGTCTTCAATGTCATGCTGAAGTTTCGATTTTTCTGCTTCGAGTTCCGACTTGATGCTGTTCTGTTTGCTTTCGAGATCCGATTTTTTATGCTTGTAATAGTTGTATTGATTCAGCAGTGAATCAGAATTGACGTAGGCAATACTGAGGTTGCTTGAATTCACGACATGATTGCTCGTTTCTGCAGGCGGCTTTTGGGAATAATGCAGGTAATACAAGTAGGCGACTGCCGCCAGCAGCACGACATTAAGAACAAGCGAAGCGTTTTTCATTACGAGTTTTGTTAGCCGGCAAACCTACATGATTCAATAGTGAATCACAAATCAGAAACAAAATGGAAAGAAAGTGTCTTCAACAGGATGTTAAGAATTGAGTGAGGAACAACAATAATTCATGGGTTGAAAAGGGATTCAACGGTACAACTGCCCTTCTCTGACTGTTGAAAAAATGTACTTCCCGTTTGATTTTACGGGCAAAGTTTCTTACATTTCGGCAAAATCTACCCAATGAAAAAATTGCTCTTCATAGGCATATTCGCTGCGCTTGCCATGACTTCATGTACAAAAAAAGATGGAACAGCTGATCTTCCTCAGCCGGAACAAAATTCTGATGAATTCAGCCCGGTTCCTGAATACTTTACAAGGAAAATTTTAGTGGAAGAATTAACGGCTTCTTGGTGTGGCTATTGTCCACGCGGACCGCATTACTTCCATAAAATCGATTCGACTTTTGAAGGCAAAGTGGTTGGCGTCTCCATCCACGTATCTGATGCGATGGAAGACATTTCCATGGTTGGAAGTAATGGATACAATTTGCTTGACTCCGCTTTGTTCCACAATTACGATCATACCGATGCAGGTTACCCGAATGGTTCAGTAAACAGGATGGCACCATTAACCGATCCGTCAGGCATGTACGGACAGGTACTTGGTTTGGTTGGAACCTATGCCAAATGCGGATTAGCCATTGATGCATCTACGGTGAGCGGGAACACACTCACGGTTACAGTGCATGCCGGTTTTGCAACATCGCTGAACAGCGATTACAGGTTGAACGTCTGGTTGGTGGAGTCACCGGTGAGTTCAACAACGAATCCTTCCTACGACCAGCGTAATTATTACAGCCAATCCGGTTCACATCCTGATAGCGCTTACCGCTATTATGGTGTTACTCCGTCCATTAATTATTACAACCTGCCTCCAAGTATCAATGGTTACAAGCATGAAAATGTGTTGCGTAAATCCATGACTTCCCTTCCTTTCGGCGATCAGCTTGCTGTTGGCGATATGGCGAAAGGAAATCATTACAAAAAAACATTCACAATTAGTTTGTCAGGTTACAACTCATCGAATTGTTACGTTGTCGCTTTCATCGATAAGTACGGAACTGATTTTTTGAATAATGAACACCAGGTCCAGAATGTTCAAAAGGTAAAAGTTGGCAGTAAAAAATCCTGGGATTAGGAAAACTTACTTCAATCCAAAAACGCATTTCATATGAGATGCGTTTTTTTTATTTCATAACTGAAAAGTTTCTATTTAAGACAATCGTTCAACAACCCAAAAAGAAAATCATGGAAATCATTTCATCAGAAATCAGTGCTTATGCTGAAGAACACACCTCTCCTGAATCCGCGTTGTTGAAAGAATTAAATCGCGAAACGAATGCAAAGGTACTGATGCCTCGCATGCTTTCGGGCCATCTGCAAGGACAACTGTTAAGCATGTTAAGCCACATGATACAACCGAAACAGGTTTTGGAAATCGGAACGTACACCGGCTATTCCGCCATTTGCCTAGCATCCGGATTACAAGAAGGAGGATGCCTTCATACGATCGACATCAACGACGAACTCTCTCCGATGGTGAACAGTTTCCTTACAAAAGGAAACCTGGAAAACAAAATCAAGACATACATCGGAAATGCATTGCAGATTATTCCAACGATAAAAGAAACGTTTGACCTCGTTTTTATCGATGCCGACAAAATCAATTATTCAAATTACTACGACCTGGTTTTTGATAAAGTAAGAACTGGAGGATACATCATTGCCGACAATGTGTTATGGGACGCCAAAGTATTGGAACCCGAATCGAAAATGGATGCGGATACTAAAGCGGTTGTTTCCTTCAATAAAAAAGTAAAGCAAGATAACCGGATAGCGCATGTATTGATTACGGTGAGGGATGGGTTGATGGTGGCTCGTAAACTTTAACCTTATATCTTAAAATTTTTGACGCGGAGATATTCATATTTTTGACGAGGTAAGAATTCAGTCCATATAATTTATTTTTTACTAATGAATAGGTCTTTAAAATTTTTAGAATTACTTTTAATCAGATTTTTCTCGTATTAAGTTGCAAGGTTTTTCTTACTTATTTTTAGTATAGTTTCATTCATTATAAAATGAAAGAATACATACTTAACTTTCCCCGTTCAATTTCGAAACTTAATTGTTTCGCTAAGCAAATTTGTTTACTGCGAGCACAAAGTTTAAATCAACCAAAATATTTACAAAACCGATTCTATAAAAATGGAATCGGTTTTCTATTTTTCCCTAAAACACTACCGATTAATTAAACGCGATAACTTAAAATTTTTTTTTATGGAAAAAAAATTACACTCAGTTAACGCCGCAGCATTTAATTGTTCTTTTATTCTAAGATTGGAATTTATCCCAAAAATAATTTTTAAACACTGTGTTTCTTTGTTTATTTTCTTAACACTTTTTTATAAATCTGCATTCAGCATTACCAGCGACAGCTTGGTAATTAGTCCTTATGCTGATAGCCTACATCCATATTACTCAATTTGTAATTCCGGGATTCAACCTTTGGAATTCACTTATTATTTTTCCAATTCAGGTCTGAAAAGAATTTATGTTCCGCATTTTAGCTGTGTTCATCATAGCACAAACGCTGTTCTTACACAAACGGGTACTGCATTGAATGGTACATATGATGTTTATTCGTTAACGGATGCAAACTCACCTTTTGTATTTTATGTTGATCTTTCTTCAATTACTTGTTCCGATTTCACCCATAACCAGGAGCCATATGTTGGTGTCGATCATGAACCAATTACGAATGATA
>JAYTXY010000182.1:0-3412 GCA_043742705.1 Bacteroidota bacterium | reverse complement strand
CCTAAACGAACCATCTCAAATTGACCTTCACTAAAACGTAAAATCCCTGAAGAATTCAGTATATGTCGCATCACCGGATACGTTACACTCTTGCTGATCTCTTCACTCATATTTTTGAAACGGGTCAATTGCATTTTTGTAAATCCATCATGCTCCGATTCATCGCTTGCAGCGAGATGACTAAACACCGATTGAATGTGAACGTTCTTATTGTTACCCAAACGAATAACTAACTCGTTGATGTCCCTTTCCTCAAAGCCGAGACGATGCATTCCTGTATCCAGTTTGATGTGGATCTTGATCGCATCACCGTTGTGTTTTCTAAGTACGTCTTGTAACTGAGATAGCAATCGGAAATTATAAATCTCCGGCTCCAGTTTATATTTCAGCATCAAATCAAAACTCATGATCTCCGGATTCATCACCATAATCGGTAACGTGATTCCTGCTTTTCTTAATTCAATTCCTTCGTCAGTATAAGCGACAGCTAAATAATCTACATGATGAAACTGCAACACATTTGCAATTTCAAAACTACCGCTTCCATACGATGTTGCTTTTACCATGGCCATGATTTTTGTCTCGGGCCGTAAACGTGAACGATAATAATTCAGATTGTGTACCAATGCATTCAAATCGATCTCCAAAACCGTTTCATGCGATTTCTGCTGAAGCACTTTACTGATTTTTTCAAAACCAAATGGTCGTGCTCCTTTCAGCAATATCGTCTCATCTTTGTAATCGACAGGAGAAAATTCTTTCAGAAATTCATCAGTAGAAGTGTAGAAAAATTTATTCAGCTTGAATTGTTTTTCTTGCCGCGCTATTGCAGGGCCAATGCCAATAAGGCGATCAACTCCTTTTGCATTCAATAATTTTGCTACATCACGATACAAGTTCTCTTCGTTTTTTCCGCTTTGCAAAATGTCAGATAAAATGATTGTCTTCTTAGGATGTTGCTTCTGCTGATTCAGAAAGTCAAGTGCAATCGTTAGGGATCCGATATCTGAATTGTAACTGTCATTGATGACAGAACAGTTGTTGATGCCCGTTTTCATCTCCAGGCGCATGGCGACCGGACTTAAAAATAACATACGTTCTGCGATGACGCTGTTTTCATAATCAAGTACCAGCATCATACACCAACAGAGAATTGAATTTTCTATGGATGCATCGTCAATGAATGGAATTCTGATCTTGATAAACATGTCATGGAATACCGCTTGAATTTCTGTTTCATCATTCTGCTTGGTAATTCTTCCAATCTGTAAATCAGCTTTCGATCTTCTTGACCAACTAAATAATTTTATTTCTTTGTTCTCAAAATCTGTTGTTGCAATATTTTCTCTAATCAGATCATAATCTTTGCAGTAAATTAGCGTCTCAACTCCTTTGAACAACGTTAATTTTTCTTTTACTTTCTGATCCTGGTTTTCAAAATTCTCGTCATGCGGCGATCCAATGTTGGTGAAAATTCCAATAGTGGGATGAATGATTTCTTCCAGCCGGCGCATCTCTTGCGGTAATGAAATACCCGCTTCGATGATTGCCAACTGATGCTCTTCATGCATATTCCAGATGGAAAGCGGAACGCCTATTTGTGAGTTATAACTTTTAGGACTTCTTACAATCGAATAATCGCTTCTCAGTAATTGGTATAACCATTCTTTAACAATGGTTTTTCCATTACTTCCGGTTACACCGATAACAGGAACGTTGAAACGGGAACGATGATGCTGTGCTATTTTTTGAAGTGCAGATAATGTATCTGTAACACTTACAAAATTTGCAAGTGAAGTAAATTTTGGATCCGGCAGCTCGCTTA
The DNA here is from genome assembly GCA_043742705.1 of Bacteroidota bacterium. Lineage (GTDB taxonomy): Bacteria > Bacteroidota > Bacteroidia > AKYH767-A > 2013-40CM-41-45 > JAPLDA01. Next base: position 1,587 of record JAYTXY010000182.1, on the reverse strand, counting down.
CAACAAAATTTCGTACGCCTTGCTCAATCAATTCACCAATGAAACGATGTCCGTCATGACGTTCTCCTGTGATTGCAAAAAACAGAGAAGTTTCTGCATGCGACAGAATTCTGCTATCGGTCAGTAAAAAAGTTATACGCTGTTCAGGGGAACCTTTAAAAAGAGTTCCGTCGGTAATACCTGCTATTTCTTCAATTGTGTAGAAGGAATCAACCATTCTGCTTTATTAGTTCTTCGTTAAAACACGAACGACATAAAGGAACGTAACTTTCCTGTTCGCCTAGAAGAATTCGCGACGAATTATCGACCGTGCGGTGAGAGTAATTTGCCAGATTGCCGCATTTGATACAAATCGCATGAACCTTTGTGACATATTCAGCAATGGCCATTAAATTCGGGATTGGACCAAATGGTTTTCCAAGGTAATCCATGTCAAGTCCGGCAACAATTATTCTAATTCCACGGTTTGCAAGCACCTGACAAACTGCCGGTAACTCTTCATCAAAAAACTGCGCTTCATCAACACCAACAACTTCCACATCATTTGCCAGTAAAAGTATTTGTGCTGCTGAGTTGACGGGAGTGGAATGAATAAAGTTTGAATCATGGGAAACAACATTCACTTCGTCGTACCGAACATCGATCCTCGGTTTGAAGATCTCAACATTCTGTCTTGCAATTTTTGCTCTTTTCAGCCTTCTTATTAATTCTTCTGTCTTTCCTGAAAACATGGAACCACAGATTACTTCTATATGGCCTTTTTTGGGATCAGCCGTTTTTAAATGTTCAAGAAACATACTTTAACTTTTGGGTGCGGAACGCAAACGTAACAGTTTCAAAGGAAAGAATAATGCGTTGTTTATTAAAAAAAGTTTGAGATCTAGTAACCTCAAAAACAGATTACTCAAAGTCCAAGGCGTGGCGCCATGTTGATTAATTTCGCAATCGGCCTGTTCCAATACGATGACGATGACATTTCTCCTTGTCCTTCTTCATCCCGGCTCTAAACTTTTGAACTCAATTTTAAACTTTAAACTTCAAATTTTGAACCTTGAAATCTGATGGCCGATCGCTGACAGCAGGACAACGAAAATCTCTCTTAAACTAAAACATCTGCGTCTTTTTCACGTTCAAGTTTTGCATGCAAATCCCTTTATTACATCAACAAATTATCCTGAACACCGAAAAAATCAGAGAACTTCATCTTGTTCTTATGCAGCATTCAGGCTCCATTCCTACCGAAGAACTAGATCGTTTTATTGCTGAAATCCGCAAATTATACGAATCTGCACTTGAGTTACAACAGCACAATTCAATCCGCTTTTTAGATGAAATGCAATCTGCTGTTCGTTCCCGTATCCCTGTTACTGTCGCTCCTCACACATTAAAAGAGGAGGAAAAGACTTCAATGCCAACCATTCCTGTGCCCGTTGAAAAAGTACTGCTACCTTCAGAACCGTTTGTAAGTCCGGTTGCTGAAGTCCAGGCTCCTTCTGTTACTCCGGCAGATCCTCTTGCTTCTGATCCATTGCATGCAGAAATGTCGGTCAAAAACGAAGGAACGAAAAACGGTAAAAAGAAGTTCGT
>JAYTXY010000181.1:0-5890 GCA_043742705.1 Bacteroidota bacterium | reverse complement strand
ATCTTGTTCACGCATGATCCGTTCAGCATCTCTGCAAGTTCGTCAAGGTTTACGTATTCATCGCCCACCTGGATTTTTTCAGGCTTGCCGTGAAATGCTAAATAGCAGATGGAGTAATCTTTATAACGCTTCTGTTTCCAAAGTGAAAGATAATATTTCAGGTTTTCTTTTGTCCCACAGTTTTTATGAATGTACTTGATTCCGCAATTGGAATGCAAAAAATCAAGTGATGCTGAAATGCTTGATTTGTCACGCAGGTCTTGTTCCCAGTCTCCTTCCAGACAAAATACATGTTTACTGAATTGCTTCGCGATTCTCATTTTAGTTCTCCTCCTTTACTTTACTCTTAATAATTGTTTACTTAATAATTAATTTTTCTTATTCTTAAATTTTCAATTACGGATTTTAGATTTCGGATTATCCCGATAATTCGGGACGCAATCCGCAATCCGAAATTTTTCATTTCACGTTATCTTTTAAAATTTGCTTTCCTCTTTTCCATAAACGCAGTCGTTCCTTCTTTGAAATCATCACTCGTAAAACATTTTCCGAACTCATCAATTTCCGTTTGGAAACCATCCACACCATCAGTAAAGTATGCATTCACAGAACGTACAACCCCTGCAATTGCTTTTGGAGAATTCAACTTTATTTTTCCGATCAACTCTTCGCACTTTGCAATCAGCTGATCCTGAGGAGTTACATAGTTTACCAACCCAAGTTGCAGCGAATGTTGCGCATCCAGCATGTCGGCTGTCATCAGGTGTTCCATTGCTTTTACCTTTCCAATCAATTGAATAAGCCGTTGCGTTCCCCCATATCCGGGAATAACTCCCAGTTTTACTTCCGGAAAACCGAATTTTGTATTGTCACTTGCAACACGCATATGACAGCAAATGGCAAGTTCGCAGCCTCCGCCCAAGGCAAAACCGTTCACAGCCGCAATCACGGGTTTTCCACATGATTCAATGGAGTTGAAAACAGCGTGTCCGGCAGCACTCAACTCTTTTCCTTCTTCCGTACTATAATTAGCGAACTCTGAAATATCAGCTCCGGCAACAAAAGCCTTACTTCCGGAACCTGTAATAATGATTCCGCAAATCGAAGAATCATTTTCGGCTTCCTTTACTGCTTTACCTATTTCCTGGATCGTAAGATGATTCAATGCATTCAACTTATCCGGTCTGTTCACAGTAATTGTCAGGATTTCGTTGTTGACTGAAGTTAATATGTTTTGATAGCCCATTTTATTATTTCGGATTTCGGATTTTGAATTGCGTCCCGAATTATCGGGATAATCCGCAATTGTTAAAACTTCCTTTTACTTTTCACTTCTTCTTTTATATAATTAACAATGACTCCTGTTTCTGTTCCCGGTGGAAATAATTTTCCGACACCAAGCTGATTTAATTTTTTCATGTCGTCTTCCGGGATAATTCCTCCTCCTGTAAGCAACACATCACTCATTTTTTTTGACTTCATTAAGTCGATGATTTTCGGAAACACAGTCATGTGTGCTCCTGAAAGAATGCTGACACCGATTACATCCACGTCTTCCTGCAAAGCTGAGTTCACTACCATCTCAGGAGTTTGTCGCAAACCGGAATAGATAACTTCCATGCCGGCATCACGAAGAAAAGATGCAATCACTTTTGCACCGCGATCATGTCCATCCAATCCAACTTTGGCGATCAAAACTCTAACAGGACGATTCATAAAATTAATGATGATGTAAAATGAATGTTGAGAAGAAGAGATTTAATGATTGATCATTTAATTTTTCAATGACCAACATTCATTTTGTAAAACTTTATTGTGAATAGCAAAGTTAGCAAAACAGGCGCGCGGAGAAAGGCTTTTAAGCTATTTTAACGAATATTTATCTCCCTGAAAATGCGACTGTTTACTATCTCCATTTGATTTCGGGAGAAAAGACTGATTTTCAGAAATCAAATTTTAAAACTGTTTTTTGATAGTTTAACACATTGAATATGATACGATAAAAGGCACATTAAAACAATCAAAAGCGATAATAATTTTAAAATGATAATTTAAAAATGGCCACTTGCTTCCGGTAAAGAAATATAAAAGGTGGTTCCGGACTCCTCTTTTGTCTCAAACCATATTTTCCCGTCAGAACTTTCCACAATGCTTTTTACAATGGATAATCCCAAACCCATTCCGCCCGACTTTGTTGTAAAACTTGGCGTGAAAATCCGTTCAACTCTTTCAGCCGGAATTCCGATTCCGTTATCGCTGACGGAAATAATAAAATGATCTTCATTCTTTCTTATCGAAACAATAATGTTTCCGTCTTTATCAGTCGGAATTGATTGGATTGCATTTTTCAACAAGTTTGAAAATACGCGGTTGAGTTGATCCTTGTCTGCAAACACTAGTTTCTTTCCTTCGTCTTCAGAAAAATTCAGGTTGATATTTGGTAATTCTTTGAAGAGATCAATGGTTGAAACAAGAACCTGGCTGAGATCCACCGTTTCTTTTTTTGCCTGTGGCATCTGCGCAAAGTTTGAAAACTCGGTGGCAATGTTTGAAAGCGTATCAATTTGCTGAACCAAGGTCTGAGATATTCGCTGAAAGATTTCATTTAACTGCGGACTTTTTTCTTTCCATGCCTGCTGCAAATGCTGAACAGACAGTTTCATTGGTGTCAGCGGATTCTTAATTTCATGAGCAACTTGCTTCGCCATTTCCCGCCATGCACTTTCGCGTTCACTGCGCGCAAGACGTTCCGCACTTGATGCAAGTTCTTCAATCATCCGGTTGTATTCGTTCACCAGTTCACCGATTTCATCGTGTCTCCGGTATTCGATCAATTCATTTTTTGTTCCAATTCGGATATTGCTTAATTTCTCCTGGATCAATAAAAGCGGAATGGTGATGCGTGATGAAATAAACAGCGTAACGATGATGGCAAGCGCAAACAACAACACGTAAATATTGATCAGCGCAGAAAGGAAGCTCGAAATTTCTTTGTTCAGTTCATTTTGTTTTTCAAAATAAGGAAGATGAAGATAGCCAATCATTTTTCCCTGGCGGTTTCTGAATGGCTCGTAAGCCGCAATGTAATTCAGTTTCCCGATGCTTTCAGGATGAACAAATTGAGTTTTTCCTTTTTCGCTGAGTTCGAATAACGCTTCAGGATTCATCTTTTGAGAAATGATTCCCTGCTCAAAAATTTTTGGCTGAGAAGAATAACAAAGCCTTCCGTTCAGGCTGAACAAATTGAAGTCAGCATCAAATGTTCCTGACAATTTTATCAATGAAGCCTGGTTTTCATCACTCACGCGACTATTCAGATTCGTTTCATCTCCAAATTCTTTTTCCATAATCGCAAGCAACGAACTGATTTTTGAGCGGATGCTTTCGTCTTTGTTCACATCATACTTATGCGTAATGTAATACACCGTTCCGCTGCCAATCAGTACAAACGAAAGAATCACAAGCAACATGACTGATAACTGAATTCTTCTTGTTAATGTAAGGTGATAAAGATTCTGACGGTTTATGATCTGCCACAAAAAATAAAACAACAGCACGAGTAAGCTGAACATGCTGAACAGGTATGAGAACAGCGTGAACAGGATCAATGTACTTTCGTTTTCTGTGCTTACGATGATAATAGAAGAATTGTTGATGCGATGTATAAGGTGATTGTAACCGTCAACATCTGCAAAAGAATATTCGTCAGTTGAAGGATGAAAAGCATTCACTGAAAAATAATAAGAGAACGAACCACTTTGATTCAGCAGCGAATCATTCCTGTAACGCGCATACGAATATTTACTCAGCTCTTTGTTGAATGCAACCTTGCTGCTTACAAACAATTCAGGGAAACCTTGTGTTGATTGAAAAAGTTTTGGAGTCAGCACCACAGCGATGGAACCAATCGATGGTGTTCCCGTTTTGTCTTCCATGATTGGAATGATGGCAGCGTATTGCTGTTGTCCCGATTCATTGTTCAGGTAATACAACTGTGGGGGAGTTCGTGCAGTTTCATCAAAATCAATTTTCGTTTTTAATGAATCAAGAGAAAACGGAGTTCGCAATGAATCAAAAAATAAATTGTTGCGATCGAAGCAATACACGCTGATGTTGAATTTCGACCAGTAACCTGTAAAATAAAACTGCAATAGGCGTTTACTAATTTGCTCGTGAACGTTCAGAGCATCTCTGAAATGTTTCTGAACGATCGGATCCTTACTGATTTTTTTTCCAAGATCCTCGAAAAGGTATTCACCGATTTTATCCTGACCTGTTTCAATTTTTTGAGCAATCAGTTTCCGGTTTTCCTTTTCTTTCCGATCATTCAATTTCCAGATTACCAAAGATGAATAAATTGAAAACAACAGTGTGATGTAGATCAAAAAATTCAAACTAATTTTTTCTTCCTGCTTTCGTGTTCCGAAAAAGATTCCGAAGAGCATGGCAATTACAAGTGTGGGCATAGCAGGATTTAAAAGCGATGACCAATCCAATTTTGAGAGCAGTAAAAACAAAAGTGCGGACAAAACCAATGAAACAGCTACGAAGCCTGTGAATACTGTAATTGCTGCATCGTGGAAGAATCTCTTTATTAAACCAAATACAACCAGGAAGTACGACCAGAGGAGAATGGCAATCACGAAAAATCCAAGTAAACTGTTTTCATTCATGCCAAAAAGATTTCCGACATCGAATGAAATTTTTGAATTGACGATTAGCCCGCTGATAAGGTTATTCAGGAGAAGCGAGAGAAGAAAAATAAAAACCAATGAGATGACTCTTGAAAAAGCATTTCCTTTCTTAGCCGGAGTGTTTTTATTTGTGAGCGCTGAATAAAAAATTCCGGATACACATAAAATGATCAGCGTGTTCAGAATCAAATCGCCCAGTGAATTGAAATAAAAAGAGCTGGCGTAAAATTGCGGGCTGAACAACGGTGTTGAATAAAGCGAATCAGGAATGCGGAGATGAATCATCCAGGTTCTCAATGCGAGAAGGGCAATCGTCAGCAAAAATGTCCACACGGAAGAAACCGCGGAAAGAATTTTTCCGGTCAGGAAAACAGCCAGCAAAAAAATCAGGAAGGATAAAATGTATAACCAGCTGTTTAGACCAAATCCGATTGACTCGTTTGATGCATTAAAAAATTTCACGTCAAATACTACAGGTCCGTCAGCACCGCGCACTCCGAAAGATTCCGGATCGTGTTTGCTTAAAAGTGTTGCTGTTGCAGGCAATCCGAGCCACGGATTGAAGCCGTTAACGAGATACTGGTTTTCATACGCATATTCTTTCCGGATCAGGATCAATCCGATTACTTCTTTACCTTCTTTCTTGCGGATAAAAATTTCATACCAGCCGTTGTTCAGGTGAACAAGCGAATTCGATTGGCATGTATCAGCAATGTGACAATTGATGTCAGTTTCATTGTCTGACCATTTTGTTATTTTTTCATTTTCAGCATAAAAAAAGCTGAAACCAAAATTTTGTAATCCGCGGTGAATAAAGTAATCGTGAAAAGCGGTGTCAGAAGAAAGAGTTGCAATCGTAGCGAGCGAACGCGACATCTTCTCTTCAAGATACCGAAGCTTTTTTTCTGTGACAGCTGCGATTCGTTCAGGTTTGGCATGGGAAAGCGACCGATTAATCTCCGCCATGCCGATCAACATAACAGACACCACAATCAAAAACAGGGGAAATTCAAAAGATTTTTTCAGGGCTGAATTCACAGATCGTTCTGCTTTATTTTAATAGACATCTTGCAAAATTAACATAGTTCAAAATTATGTATACCAGCAATCAAATTCATTCTTAACGAGAACCGTTTTCTTCTATTTCTATAACGTTCAGACACGATTCTGAATATTTTAACGCTTCTGATTACATG
>JAYTXY010000180.1:0-14237 GCA_043742705.1 Bacteroidota bacterium | reverse complement strand
CTGTGTTGGCAGGAGGAAGTTATACGGTGACGACATCAAATGGTCTAGGCTGTTCTGCCACTTCAGCATCGACTACAGTAACTGTGAATTCGAGTCCGGGAACTCCGACAATTTCAACGAGCGGCAGCACAACAATTTGCCAGGGAAACAATGTTACACTCACGTCAACTGCTGCAAGTGGTTATTTGTGGTCGAACTCAGCTACCACACAATCAATCATTGTTTCAAGCGCAGGAACATATTCTGTAGCGGTTAGTAATGCATTTGGCTGTACAGCTACTTCTACATCAACCACTGTTACAGTGAATGCAGGTCCAACAACACCTACCATTACTCCGGGAGGTCCGACAACATTCTGCCAGGGAGGAAGTGTACTACTCATCTCGAGTGTAGCCAGCAGTTATGCATGGTCAAATTCTGCCACTACACAATCCATCACTGTGTTGGCAGGAGGAAGTTATTCGGTGACGACATCAAATGGTCCGGGTTGTTCAGCCACTTCTTCATCAACTACAGTTACGGTGAATTCGAATCCGGGAACTCCGACAATTTCAACGAGCGGCAGCACAACAATTTGTCAGGGAAACAATGTTACACTCACGTCAACTGCTGCAAGTGGCTATTTGTGGTCGAACTCAGCTACCACGCAATCAATCATTGTTTCAAACGCAGGAAGTTATTCTGTAACGGTTAGTAATGCATTTGGATGTACAGCTACTTCCGCATCAACAACTGTTACAGTGAACGCAAGCCCGCCAACTCCTATCATCACACCGGGTAGTCCGACAACATTCTGCCAGGGGGGGAGTGTGTTACTTACTTCGAGTTCAGCGAACAGTTATTCGTGGTCGAATTCTGCTACCACCCAATCCATCACTGTTTCGGCAGCAGGAAGTTATTCGGTTACAATATCAAATGGTCCCGGTTGTTCGGCTACTTCTGCAACGACAACCGTTACCGTGAATTCGAATCCGGGAATTCCGACCATTTCAACGAGTGGTAGTACTACCGTTTGCCAGGGAAACAGTGTTACGCTCACATCAACACCTGCCAGTGGTTATTTATGGTCGAACACTGCGATCACACCATCCATCACTGTTTCAAGTGCTGGAAGCTATTCAGTCACGGTTCAAAATGCAGCCGGTTGCAAGGCAACATCTGCCCCTGTAACAATTACAGTGAACCCGGCTCCTCCGGTTCCAACGATTACTCCAAGCGGGAATACTACATTTTGTGAAGGCGGAAGTGTTACGCTTACATCAGACCTTTCAACTGCTTACCTATGGTCTACTTCTGAAGTTACACGATCAATACTTGTCACAAGTTCCATTTCAGTGACAGTAACTGTTTTCAACGGCTTCAATTGTTCTGCTACTTCATTGCCGACTTTCGTAACGGTGAATCCGAATCCTGCTGATCCAATCATTACGCCTATTGGAACGGATACATTGCAATCTTCGTCTGCATTTGAATACCAATGGTATTTTACCGGTACACAGATTCTGAATGCTATCGATCAAACGTATGCTCCATCGCAAAATGGAAACTATTCGGTGATGATCACAGACGCGAATGGTTGCAGTGCATTTTCGACTGATTACAACTTTATCAATGTAGGTTTTGTGGAAATAGAGGTTGACAATTCAATTTCAGTATTCCCTAATCCGTTTAGTTCATCAGCTGAATTGGTAATTCCGGAGAGCACTAAGAACATTACTGATTTGCGTTTGTCAATGTATGATGTCATCGGACAGGAAATAAGAAAATATTATATTGATAAAAACCGAACGGTGATTGAACGCGGTAATCTTGCCCAGGGAATTTACTTCTATCGTGTTTACAACGGACAGAAAGTTATTGCGTCCGGTAAGCTGGTGATTGAATAAAGGAACAGTTCTTACATGAAAAATGCTGCACTCATCATGCAGCATTTTTTGTTTTTTCTATAAGGGCTGAAAAAGAAAAAAACCTTAATCGGATAGGCCCTGGACCGTGATTGAGGTTTTCTCTGAAGGATTACAATACAAAGGTGCGATTTGCTTACTCTTCTTCAGGTTTCAGCACGACTTCCTTCGTTGGTAATTACCTTACCGTAAAGATAGTCGAAAAAAATAATAAGTCAAGCGTTGCTTAATTGGATTACATCAATTGTTATTTTTGTCTTAACTGCTTCGAAATTCGGAGTTATGAAGACTAAAGCGAATTATTTTTTGACCCATGTAAACCTTTTGCAATCCGGCTTCGTGTTGCTATGTATAAACCATAAAATCAAAGTCCGATGAAAAAGAAAATTTTACTACTCATCACCTTATTTATCACCACATTCACTTTCGGTCAGAATTGCCATTTCCGGTATTCGAATGCAGGGGCACTGAATGTTTTTACATTCATCCCTGATACAACTTTCCATAATCCGCATCATTACGTGCTGTGGAATTTTGGTGATGGAAATTGGTCAAGTGATACACTTCCGTCACATGCTTATAACTCATTGGGAAGATTCAATGTATGTTTTTCAATCTATGATGCGAATCAAACACTCATTTGTTCGTGGTGCGACTCAGTTACTCCCGGAACTCCAAGTAGCGGGTCTTGTAACTTTACATCAACAGCTATATCCAATAACTCATTTGTCTTTCAGACTCACACAGGTTCAGCCTCGCATACGGTCTGGGACTTTGGAGACAACTCTACGGGCACCGGTGATTCCATTCCTCACACTTACAACCACACAGGAACTTATTTGGTTTGTATGAATGAAGTTGATGATAACAGCGGAAGCATTCTCTGCACCCACTGCAGCCATGTCACCGTAAACAGTACAACAGCAAACTGCAGTTTTTTTGCAAGCGTTGATACACTTCACGGCACAGCTGTCTTTTACGCGCAACCATCAGCATCAGGATCCATTATCAGTTGGGATTTTGGAAATGGAGTTGTTGGAACCGGAAATGTATTTACGTTTACTTCTCTGGGTACTTATCGCGTTTGCATGACGGAAACTAATTCTGCTCACGCTGTACTTTGTTCATACTGCGACTCTGTTACTATCGGACATCACGTAAACACCAATTGCAGTTTTACTTCATTGCCGGATGCTCAGAACCCGTCACTCATTTACTTCACCTCCAATGTTGCTGCAGGCTCCACGGTAGTATGGTCTTTCGGAGATAACAGCACGTTGCAGTCAGGATTAAATGTGTCTCACGTTTACAACAGTACAGGACCGTTTCGTGTTTGTATGACCTCAACGCTGAATGGTGCTTCCTGTACATCGTGTGACAGCGTTCGTCCGGGCAGCGTGCATAGCAACTGCACATTTACGTATATGCATGACCCGGTTCATGATAACATAGTATCTTTTGCAGCTTCAGTTTCAGCTCCTGGTACAGCCATTACGTGGAATTTCGGAGACGGATCATCAGGATCAGGAATGACGGCTTCGCATGTTTTCCCTGCTTCAGGAACGTATACAGTATGTATGTATGAATCAGATTCTACAACTCACATCCTTCGATGCTCAACCTGTTTACACATAACAGTGACGCTGACAACACCGGGTTGCCAGGCATATTACATCGGGGTGAATGCAGGACTTACCGGTTACTTCATTGATCTCTCAAATGTAAATCCGGGAACTGCGACTTATACATGGTATTTTGGTGACAATACTTTTTCTCACACCCGATTCCCTCATCACACATATTCGACTCAGGGAACATACTATGTATGCCTGAGTGTAGCCGACCAGGGATGTACCGATCAGTATTGTTCATGGATTACGGTTGATTCGGTGATTAATCATGCGCCAGTTTGCAATGCGTTCTTTACTACTGTTCAGTTAGCACCATTCCAGTTTGTTGTAGTGAATTTATCCAACGGAGTCAATCCGAATTTCACTTGGGATTTCGGTGACGGTTCTCCAACTTCCAGCCTGGCTTATCCTTCGCATTTCTATACAAGTACTGGCAGTTATAATTTATGCCTGACCGTTTCAAATTCAACATGTACAAGTACCTACTGCGATACTTTGTCAGTTGATGCTCTTGGTAATGTTTTCAGGGGACAGGCAGGTTTTACAATCAACGTCCTTTCACCGGATCAGCTTACGGGAGTGCCGGAAGTTTCTGCTTTGAAATTTTTTGATGTCTATCCCAACCCGGTTACTTCCGCGCTTACCGTTTCTCTGGCTGATGACATGAATCGTGGTGCAACGTATACATATACTGTCTACGCACTTGACGGAACAGAAGTAACTACAGGAAAACTTTCAGCCGCTGTCAGCAAGTTAAATGTTGAACGTTGGCATTCCGGTCTGTACATTCTTGAAGTACGCAATGATGCAGGGTTTAAGAGCTATCAGAAAATAATCAAGCAATAGAAAATTAAATGAAGTCAAATAACGGATGGGAGATGTTCTCCCATCCATTGCTTTTTTAAGCATGACACCATCACCGGAATTATTGGAGCGTTGTCGTAAAGATGACAGGAGAGCACATTACGAGTTATACTCGATGTGCTTTTCGTTCATTCTGTCCGTTTGCAGAAGATACTATGTAAACAAGGAAGACATGGAGTCCACGTTGAACCAAGTGTATGTAAAAATTGTAAAAAATATTTCAGGGTATATCAAAAAGAGTGAGCGCATTCCGTTTGAACTTTGGGTGCGGAGAATCGTCATCAATTACATCATTGATGAGTTCCGAAAAAATAAAAGATACCGTGAAAGCTTTGATTTCAGGGAGCTTCAGGATGCAGAAGAAATTCATCCTTCGTTTAATCCGATGCTTGATTCAGAGAGGCTCGAAGAGATCCTCGATGCAATCAGGCTGTTACCTGAAATGAACCGTACCGTTTTTAATTTGTTTGTCGTGGACGGATACAAACACGAAGAAATATCCAGGATGCTTAAGATATCAACGGGTACTTCCAAAGCACATTTACACAGGGCTAAAATGAAGTTGAGAGATGTTTTGGAAAACGAATGGAAAAAAAAACAAGTGACACGTAATATCATATTACAATGAAAGATTCAAAAAACATCAGCGATCTGACACCGGAACAGTCATGGCCGGAAGCAGAGAAAATGCTGGACAAGCATTTCAGGAAAAAAAGAATCCTGCTTTGGACATTGTCTTTGCTTGTTACAGGATTGGTAATTGTTTCAACGGTTTTAACCGTGAATCATTTTTCTTCAACAGATGGTTCGCGCAAAGCGAATATCGTTGACGGAAAGTCTGCGAATAAGATAATTTCAGAGCAAAATAATTCTGTTTCTCCATCAGTTAGCGGTAGTAATAAGACGGTTGAGTCTACGGTAAATACATTGAACAAAGCACGAAGCAAGACGGAAGAGAAAAGTCATCAAGTCAATTCTCAGAAAGCATCAACTTCAGGACCTGGTAATAAAAAAGGACAAAAGGAATCGTTGACGAGTCACGAAATAATTTCTCCGCCAATTAATGTTGAAGTGAAGAAAAAAGAAAGGAGAAAAACGATCATACCTCAGCTTGAATTGGCAATTAATTCGGGAGGAGTGACGAATAGCGCAGGAGTTGTTACAAAGAAAACGTCCGATGAAAATACTGAACAGGATGCAACAAATGTTGTGAAAGACAAGGATGAAGCAGGAATAAAGGAAAACAGTAGCCTCCCACGAGTTATTTTAAATGATGTTTCTTTTATGACTCCGATTGTTCTCGCACAAGTGCCGTTAGCTATGACAGCGGATTATTCCATTCCTGACTTTCATGACGAGAGTAAAAATCCTCCTTCATCCTCTGCGGGAATTGATCTCAGTCTGCTTGTGTACGCTTCGCCTCAGTATGTTTCAAAGAATCTTGACTCAAAGAAATTTAAAGAGTATGTGAGCAGAAGGAAGAACGAAGAAAATGGAATTGTGACAGCTTCTTTCGGGGTTTCTCTTGCAGCGCAGGTAAAAAAATTCACCGTAAGCGTGGGAGTTGAATACTCAGCTTGGGGAGAAAAGACTTCCTATTCTCCATATCTCTATCATACCAACGCTGTTGAAAACGGTAACTACCAGGTTTTTTACAGAACGGTTTATGATACGACTTACATTTATGGTAACCAGCTTTTTTATAATCCTCACCAGGTTGACGACAGTACATTTAGTTCTCATGTTGATTCCGTTTTTCAGCGGACGCTTGATCAATCTGTATCTTCTGTCAATGGAATAAATACATTTCACTTTATTGAAGTGCCTGTTGAATTGAGTTTCCGTTTTACTCACAGTCGGATTGGTGTTGGCGTAACAGTCGGTTTATCGCCTGCATGGCTGATACAAGAGAAGGGATATTATCTCTCAAAGGACCAGGATGGTATTGAATCAATCTCGGAAATTAAATCCGTCAACAGATTTATGCTGAACGGAAGAGTCAGCATCGATTTTTATTACAGGTTGAATGATCGAATCAGCCTGGTTGCTCGTCCGCAATTCAAAACAAATCTGCATTCGATTTTTAAAGACGAGTACGATGTGAATCAACGTTATTATTCAACCGGACTTTTGTTTGGGCTTCAATATTTGCTGAGATAAGAAACGTGAAATAATAAGATAGTGGGTTTGTAATTCATGAAGAGTGCCGTTCAGGTACTTCAGCTTCCATTTAAAAGTGGTACGAATTTTTCTGCTTGTATAACAACCCTAAATCTCAAGTACCATGAAACCAAAGGAACTAAAGGATGTTATCAAGATGAAAAATGACATCATTATGGAGCAGTCGAAACGTATAAAGCTGCTGGAGGAGAAGGTTACAGAGGTTCGTCGGAAATATTTTCGGCTGAAATATTCTGACGGCATCCTCCAGTTGAATCAGCAGAGGTTCGAAGCATAAGCGGAGTGATGACTGAAACTTTTTTCTCAGACTGAGGAATTTTATCCTCAAAGTAGTATCTATAACCTGATCGTATTCATAAGTCAGAAATTTCTGGCTATGTTTGTTGTACGTAATCCAAAAAACAGAATTCGTATGAACATGCCATTTAGATTTCTCTTTCTCTTGCTTTTTGTAGTCGTAAGCAGTTGTAATTGTACTGAAGGTACAGGTCCTGTTCAATCTGAAAAAAGAGAACTGAAAGAATTTAAAAGTATTGCACTTGATTTTCCTGCAGACGTAATTGTTTTGAAAGGAGGCACAACCTCTGTCAATGTTGAAGCACAGGGAAATCTGCTTTCTAAAATTGAAACAAAGGTGAGTGGAAGTACTTTGAAGATTAAGTCTGACGGATGTTTCAATTCATCTGAAAAAATTAAGATCACAGTTTACCTTCCGGAATTGGAAGAGATGGAAATTAATGGTTCGGGTAACATTCTTGTTCCTGATACATTCGTAGTTCATGCACTTAGTCTTAACATAAACGGATCAGGTACAATCAATGGAAAATTTATCGCTGCGAAAATTGAATCTGACATTTCCGGCTCGGGAACAATTACACTGGAAGGTTCCGCTGATAAACAGGATGCGGAAATATCCGGTTCCGGAAACATCAATGCGAAAAATTTGCCATGCAACGAAGCTGATATCGAAATAAACGGAAGTGGAGATGTTTCTGCTTATGTCATTAAAAATCTTGACGTGAGTGTGAGTGGAAGCGGAAATGCCCGTTACCGCGGAAAACCTATTGTCAATTCGCATGTGAGTGGTTCGGGAAAAGTAATTGATGAGAATTAATTTTTGAGTGAATGGTGTCCATTGAATCAGCAAGAAAACTTGCATTGTCATTTGATGAAGCAGTGGAACTTCCGCATTTCGAACTGACTTCTTTTCGCGTAAAGAAAAAAATCTTTGCAACACTTGATATCAAAAACAAAAGAGTCTGTTTAATGCTCTCTAAGATTGATCAATCGGTATTTTCTTCGTTTGACTCCGCTCTAATTTATCCGGTTCCTAATAAATGGGGTTTGAATAGCGCAACCTATATTGAATTAAAGAAGGTTCCCAAAGATTTGTTCAAAGATGCATTGACGGTTGCTTATTGCAACATTGCTCCGCCAAAACTGGCTGCTAAATACCTGGTGAAGAAATAACTCAGGGAAATGCTAAATTTGTCTTCTGAAAAAAATGATGATGAAAAAAATAGCGATTGTTCTGTTACTGCTCCTGGTTCGTTTTGCTCCTGTAAGAGCGGAAGAAGGAATTATATTCTTTAAAGGTTCATTCCCCGAAGCGCTTGCAAAAGCGAAGCTGGAGAACAAACTTTTATTCATCGACTGCTTTACAACCTGGTGTGGACCATGTAAATGGATGGCTTCTCATGTATTCACAGATAAGTTGGTTTCAGAACCTTTCAGTAAAGATTTTATTTGCTTTGCGCTTGACATGGAAAAGGGTGAAGGTGTTGCATTCGCAAAACAATATTTAATTAAAAACTATCCGACTTTTTTATGGCTGGACGGAGCAGGAAAACAAATTCATCGTTCCGTTGGTTCCGCTGAAGCTTCCGCGTTCCTGAAAATTGGAAAGCAGGCTTCAGATCCGAAGGAGAATCTCGCTTTTCTGAAAACGGAATATGAATCAGGAAACAGGAATTCGGAAATGCTTTTATCATACGCTCATTCCTTGAAAGCTGCATATGACATGAGTTATCAAACTGTGGCGGATCAATATTTTCGCTCGCAACCAGTTGCTGAGTTATCAGGAGAAGCAAGCTGGAAAACAATCCTGGAGTTTACTCCTAACATCAACAGCTATGTTTACGATGCCATCACAAAATCTCCTGATTCTTTTTATGCGCGTTATGGGAAAGACAGCGTTCGACATGTATTGGATAAACTTACACTGGAGAGTCTTTCTTTTGCAAGACAGCAAAATGATTCAGACATGCTGAAAAAATCAATAACGCTTTTGAAAATGAGTTCTGATGCAACAGTTGTGAGACAAGGAGCAAAGGGGGAACTGGATTACTACAAGGGGAATAAAAATTATTCCCGTTATGCTGCACTTGCACATGAGTATGTGGATCGTTACTTTATGGATGATGCCAAAATATTGAATGAGGTTTGCTGGACATATTTTATGCACGTAAATGAAAAAGACGGACTATTGGATGCAGAGAAATGGATTGCGAAGTCAGTAAGTTTAGATGATCAGTATTACAATACGGATACGTATGCAAATATTCTTCATAAAATGGGGAAGAAGAAAGAAGCAATTGCCATGACGAATCACAGCATTGATCTTGCGAAAAAATCAGGTGATGATTATGCATCCACACAGGAGTTACTGGATGAGTTGATGAAGGGGAAATAATTTTTTGTAGAGAACTTTTTCTTCGCTATTAAAAATAGGTCTTACAAGGAGGCTTTCTCGCTTTTGTCCTTTTTGAAAAATCAAAATTCGTTAAACGGATTCCAAAATAGAAATCCACTCCGCTGATTTCTTTGTTGTTGATGAATGTTCCGAGTTTGTCGGTTCCCATGAAAATGAAATGGTAGCGCATGGCAAATCCGATTCGGTGCAAGTAATAGTCATACAAACTGTATGGTATTGCAACTTCAAAGAATGTGGATTCATATCGCAAAGAAACTGAAACCTGGTTCGGACGATCTACATGCGGCATTGGAAGAGGAACACGCTGCACCACGGACATGTTCAAATAGATTCTTGGTTTAAGGCAGCGATCATACTGGACACTCAATGCTGTCGGAGGCGCCATAATGAAACTTCCTTTTTTCCCGTTTGCATTAACCATTGAATCAACTCCTGTTCCTTTTGTATCAAAGTCTGTAGACTGGTAATTGAAGTTGTATGTTCTTGTGTAACCTCCGAATGCAACCAATCCGGCATCAATCAGGGAAACTCCGATACGGTAATCATATTTTTTTAACGGCACTGATTTACCGTTTTCAAATCGCTGACGATTCGAGTTTGAAACATAGCACACGCCAAGATCGAATCCGATACCGCGACCGGGAATTGATAACAATTGATTCGGACTTCCGGGAAGTACCGTATTCATTTTACCTTTGAAATTTGTAAGAGTGACGATACTGTCGTTCATAATATTTAAAGAACCGCTTTCCACATTCAGTGACAAAGCCTGCATGGCAGCAATTCCTTTTATAGTTCCTGCGACCAGCCATTTTTTATCAGCATTTTTATTGAGTTGTTTTCCCGCACTTATTCCTGCTTCTGCCCAGGCAAGTTCACCCATTCTTACTCCTGCAAGGTTGGAACTGGAACCATATAACGGAGTGTAAACAATTCCTTCGTAACCGAATTTTGCAAGTTGAGCCGGAATGTTTCGCACGCTCAGATCCGTTCTCACAGATGCATGAAATCCGAAAGCCATGTTATTGCATGTTCTGAAAATGAACGATGGCAATTTCAACATCACATGTGCATTCGCACTTTTATCGTTTGACGTGTAGTAATCAACAAGTCCACCGTGAGGATCAGGAGTTCCTTCCGCAGTGGTGGTGGATTTCGTCCTGGAAAAAGCCAGGTAGTTATTTTGAACAGAAATGTTTGCTGTGATAATGTTGGCTTCCCATGTGTATGGCATCAACATCATGGAAGCAGGATTCAGGTTCATTCCTGCGCTTCCGGCAAAATTGCTATTGGCAATGCCCCACATTTCCTGTGCGTTGGAAAAATGGTATAAAAGCATGCAAAAGATAAGTAATAGTCGTTTCATGGAGTTCGTTTGTGTACTACAATTAAGCTCTTTCGAGAACGTGTGATGAGCAGATTACGTGGAAAACCTTACAGTCTTCTTACAAAAAAAATATTGGGTCGTTTAGAAAAAAAAATTATGTTTGACATAAATTAGTCAAAACTGGGGACTATTTCCTTTAAATTCTAAACTCTATGTCGCTTAAAAGAATTGCCTACGTTTTTTTCTTCCCGATTCTCTTTGCTCAACACACATTTTCTCAGGATACATTGCAACACCCTACTGTTTCATTCTCCGGTTATGTGGACGCTTATTACGCTTACTATTCCGATTCAATCGATATCCATGATTACCAGAAGTTCGCTACCATTTCTCCGCGCAGCAATCAGTTCGGACTCAATGTTGCGATGCTTACTGCAAAATATTCTTCCAAAGATGTGCGGGGAGTTTTTACACTTCATTAGGGAGATGTTCCCCGCAGCAGTTGGTCGGGCAACTACAATTTTATTCAGGAAGCAAATGCCGGTGTTCGCCTTTGTAAAAAGGTGTGGCTCGATGCAGGCTTCTTTCGCACGCATGTAGGAACGGAAGCGCTTTTACCGAAAGAAAATTATACCAGTTCGGTTGCTGTTCCTACTTATTTCGAACCTTACTATGAAGCCGGCTTTCGGTTGAATTACAACCCAAATGAAAAGCTCTCTCTGTTCTTTTATGGATTGAATGGTTTTAATATTTATGACGATAACAACAAGCAAAAATCAGGAGGGCTTCTCGCGACATACGTTTTCAACGACAGGCTGAACATTGGGTACAGTGGTTACTATGGGGATGAAACACCTGACAGCATTACGACTTCTCACTTCAGACTTTTTCACAATGTATTCCTGAATTTCAAAAGCAAAAAAATCAAGATTACGGTCGGAGCTGATTTCGCAACGCAGCAGAATTCGGGAATTTCTGATGCAAAAAAAAATGCTGTTGCTGTAAGCGGAGTTTTCATCGTAAGTTATCTTCCTGCTGACAAGTATCGGATTTACGCAAGGGGAGAAATGTTCAGTGATGAAGATGGAATATTATCAGGAGTTTTTATAAATCATGATGGGGATTTTACCGGATTGAAAATATCCGGTGGTACATTGGGGGTTGAGTATAAGTCCACTGAAAATTCTTACATCCGATTAGAAGGAAGAAGTCTTATCGCTGATAAGGCACAGCAAATTTTCAGGCAAGATGGTTTCAATAGAAATAATCGTTTCGAAGTTATGATGAACATTGGTTTTTGGTTCGAGTGAAAATAATTCGATATACATGCTAACCAATTTAAACTAAAGGAGACTAACCTATGAACTTCGACAGTGGAATTACCGGCTTTATGTTGCTTGCAACAAGCCTTGTTATGCTGATGACACCGGGCCTTGCTTTTTTCTATGGAGGACTTGCAGGAAAGAGAAATATCCTCGGCATCATGATGCAAAGTTTTGTGTCCATGGGAATCACAACGATCCTTTGGTTTCTCTGTGGCTACTCGCTCTGTTTCAGCGGTGGTGATGGTGGAATCATCGGAAATTTGGACAAAGCAATGATGCATGGTGTCAATTTGAATTCTCCTTATTCAGGGAATATAAAATTGCCGGAATTTGTTTTCATGGCGTACCAGATGATGTTTGCAATCATCACTCCCGCGTTGATCACGGGAGCATTCATGAATCGTGTGACCTTTAAAGCGTACCTGATTTTTCTCATCGCTTGGCAGTTGTTTGTGTATTATCCTTTCGTTCACATGGTATGGGGTGGTGGTCTTCTTGCGAAATGGGGAGTGCTCGATTTTGCGGGTGGAATCGTTGTACATGCAGTTGCAGGATTTGCAGCGCTCGCCTCTGTCATCTATGTTGGTAAAAGAAGAAATCCGGAAAACAAACCGAACAGTATTCCATTGATTGCACTTGGAACAGGTTTACTTTGGTTTGGTTGGTATGGATTTAATGCCGGAAGCGCACTTGATGTAAATGCGGTGACAGGCCTTGCATTTTTAAATACCGATGTTGCTGCATCCTTTGCCGCCATCACCTGGTTAATCATTGAGTGGAGCCGCGCGAAGAAGCCAAAGTTTGTCGGCTTGCTTACCGGTGCAGTTGCAGGGTTGGCAACAATAACTCCTGCAGCAGGATATGTTTCACTTTCGTATGCAGTGGTTATCGGTATTGCATCAGGAATTGTTTGTTACCTGGCAGTCGATCTCAAAAATAAAATGAAATGGGATGATGCATTGGATGTATGGGGAGTACACGGAGTGGGAGGAGTACTCGGTACGATTCTGCTTGGAGCGTTTGCTTCAAAAGCTATTAATCCTGCGGGAGCAGATGGTTTGGTTCATGGCGGGAATGACTTTTTTATAAAGCAGTTGGTCGCCACAACAGGTGCTGCTATTTACGGTTTTGTCTTTACGTACATCATGCTTGCCGTGATCAATGTATTTACAAAGGTTCGCGTTGCGGAACATGTGGAAGATGCCGGGCTTGATGAAGCGATTCACGGAGAAGAAGCGTATGATTCCGGGGTGTTTTAAAATATTCTTTAATCAGTCAAGCTCAACAAATAGTCATTCATCTTTTCACGGATCATGATATGTCCCATGTCCACAATGTGAAGACTGTTTTTATTTTTTAACCCGCGTACAAAATTTTTCCCGATGGAAGTCGGGATGATGCGATCGTATTTACCGAAAAAAAGGTGAATTGAAATATCCCGTTCATTAATTGAATGTTGAATCTTCGAAATGTTTGGTTTTATATCACGAAAGCAAATCCATACATCCCACACCTGTTGGCGCTTTTCGCGAGTGTCCATTGAAATGTGAAGGAAGTCGGAAAGTTTTTCATGGATCAGCTTTGTATTCTTTAGCATTTTTACAAGACGAAGAAAACGAGAGGGATCATTGATGATGCGCTGGTAAATTTTTCTTCCGACAGAATTCCTTGTCACAAAACCATTCGACCAGTTATTTCGGATTCCATCAGGAGCAAAAAGAAAAACTGTATTGATTCGTTCAGGGAAAAATTCGATGAGTTGAAGTGCAATTTTCCCTCCGAGGCTGTAACCCATCAATGAAAATTTCTTTATCCGTTGTTGATCAAAAAAATACTGAAACAATTCTTTCAATTCGGCTTTAGAAATTGTTTTGTCAGGAGATTTTTCGTCAACAGAACTGTTGCCGTGATAAGGCAGGTTGAAGGAAATAATTTTATACTTCTTTCCAAGGGTGTGTTCAAAGACTCTGAAATCAGAACTGTGATTTCCGAAACCATGAAAAGCTAGAAGAACTTCGTCACCGTTTCCAAATGTTTCGTATTCCCAGCGAGAGCCCTTGTAAGAAAGTATATCAGCCATTTGAGCAAAGGTACTAAGTAGAATCTTGTAGGATTAGGCTGACAATTGCTGATTTTTAATTGAGAATTGTTCAAATCCAAAGCCAGCATCCGCAATTCGAAATCTTTAAAATCTTATCTTCGCCCAACAGAAATCAGCAGACAATAGGCAAGTGTTCAGTCCACAATACTTTCAGAATAATTTTGCCTACTGCAATTTTGCCTACTGCTAAC
>JAYTXY010000179.1:0-8830 GCA_043742705.1 Bacteroidota bacterium | reverse complement strand
ATCTGTATCTTCTATACGAAGAATAAAATCTCCGTGATTTTTTTTTGCGAACAAATAACTATAAAGCGCAGTTCGTACTCCACCCATATGCAATGGACCGGTGGGACTGGGAGCAAAACGTAGACGGATTTTCCTTTCCATACTTTAAAAATCGGAATGCAAAACTAAGAAATTTGATTAGCCAATTTGATAATTAGCTGATGAGCCAATGAAAAATCCATGTCTAAATTTTGCCGCAAAAAGAATCAGCTAATTGGCTAATTATCACATCAGCTAATTACAGGTCAGCATGATCTAAATGAGAAGCAAGGATCTCTTTGACTTCCTCTCTGACAGGAATTCCCTGTTGCTCAATAACCGGATACGTTGGCTGATGTGATGAAGAATCCCGAAACGAAGAAACCAACGGTTCGCTGGCAGCATGTTCAATAAACTCAGCGCCCTTTTGCGTCATCACATACTGTCCTTTTTTACGAGCTCCGGTGTAATCGATCAGTCCGAATTTTTTAAGAGTTGCTACATAACGCGCACCTGTCACTCCACCAACTCCGGTTTTTGAAAATAAGTCTGATGCTTTTAAGGCTTTGTCGCGATGAAGATGAATGAGCATTTGTGCCTGCTTTCTTAGGTTCGGTTCGTTCTTAGCATCTTGTCCCGGATAATTTTTCCAGTGAGAAAATACATTGCTGAATTCAACCTTGTTTTTCAAGTCGTCATTTATCTTTTCAGAATTATTTAATTCTTCTGATAAAGTATCATTACTCACCAATGAATTATCGTTTCTTCCCCTGAACTTGTCATTTAGCTTCAACATATTTCCATTAATCAATTGCAACTCTTCTATTCGCAGATGCAAATCATCAATGATTCCCTGTAAATCGTCAATCCGTTTGAGCAACTTGTTATTCCTGATCATGAGGTGATTGAACTGATGGTACAATTCCTCATTCTCATTCGACAGCTGCTTCATGATGTTTTGTTGGTTTTCTATTTTCATTTGCAGTGTTTCTACACTCATTACTTCCGTTGTGCTTTCAGTTGACATGATTTATATTTTTAAATGACAGGATAAAGGTAGAAATGATTTTTGAAGATGATTACGGTTTTTTAGAAAAAGATTTCAACCGCCACCTAAGAAACCCGATGAGTCTGTTACATTTTGTGGTACTATTAAAAGTTTACTCCAGATCTTCCTTGTAGCTTTACATCGTGTCATCTTCCAACATACTCATTACGGGCGGAACAGGATTGCTCGGGAATCATCTCAAGAAATTATTTGCCGAGAAAAATTATCACGTAAATATTCTCTCAAGAAATCCCGGGAATACTGAAAATGTTTTTCTGTGGAATGTTGAAGATAAATTCATTGATACGGAAGTTTTCAAAGAAGCCGAAACCATCATTCATCTCGCTGGAACGAGCATTGCTGAAAAAAGATGGACAGCAAAAAGAAAAAAGGAAATCATAGAGAGCAGAACAACGAGTACAGAACTTCTTTATGAAAAATTAAAAACAACTCCTCATCGTGTCAAAACATTTATCTCTGCTTCTGCTATTGGGATTTATGGAGACATGAACGATAAATGGGCGAATGAAGATCAATTACCCGGAACCGATTTCTCCGCCAATGTCTGCAAACAATGGGAAGCTTCGGTAAATAGAATTTCTGAACTTGGAATTCGCGTTGTCATTCTCAGGATAGGAATTGTATTGGCAAAAGATGGTGGTGCATTGCCGCAATTAGCGCTTCCAGTAAAACTATTTGTTGGTTCTGCGTTAGGATCAGGAAAGCAATACGTATCGTGGATTCACATTGATGATCTATGCAATGTTTTTCTCAAAGCAATGAATGATGAAAAGATAAACGGAGTTTATAATGCCGTTGCTCCAGATCCTGTTTCCAACAAAGCCTTTACAAAAGCACTTGCAAAAATTTTGCACCGACCGATGTGGCCTGTTCGCGTGCCTTCTTTTATTCTTCGTATGCTACTTGGTGAAAAAGCTGCAATTATTTTGACTAGTCAACGAGTATCTTCAAAAAAGATAATAAGTGCAGGTTTTAATTTTCAATTTAAAAACCTTGAAGATGCACTTGAAAATATATACTTGAAACCGTTGACTGCTGACAGTTGACCGTGAACCAATTCATCCTCTCAGCTTATCAAGCAAATCGTTAAGTTGTTTCGTTTCCGTTTCTGACAGTTTCGAAAAAAAACTATCGAAACAATGCTCTTCTTTGTCAAGATCGGAAAGCAGTTTCAATCCTTTTTCAGTGATCCGCACATCGCAGTTTCGCCTGTCGGTCGGACAAACATGACGCTCTACTAATCCTTTTACTCTTAACTTTTCAACAATGCGCGAAGCATCGCTCATTTTATCGAGCATCCGTTCTTTCAGTAACTTGATGGTGGCAGGATTCGGATGTTGCCCGCGCAAAATTCTCAACGCATTAAACTGCTGACCTGTAATTCCATATTTTTTAAAATGCGTTTGACTAAATGCATCCACCCAGTTATATGTATAGACGAGATTAACTCCCAGTTTGTGAGTTTCATTCCTAAATTTTTTTTGTACGATTTCGTCTTCGAGTTTCATCTCATTAATTTGATAATGTGATAATGTGCTGATTTGATAATGCGAGTTTAAATTTTTTTCATCATCAAATTACCAAATCAGCACATTATCAAATTTACTTCATCGGCACATCCACAATCATTACTTCCGAATCTTCGCTCGCTAAAATAGTAAATGTATCTGTTTCTGAAATCCCGATTGCATCCCTCTTAAAGAGTTTTTCTCCGTCAATTTCAACGTTTCCGTTGACCACCATCAAATATGCGCCATTACCGGCTTTGCTTAAGTTGTATGGAATGGTTTTTCCTTTTTCAATTCCTGCCATGGAAAGTGCTGCATCCTGATGAATGTACAACTCTCCGTTTCTTTTAAAACCGGAAGCAACAGTCTGAACTTTATTTTTTCTTTCTTCAGAAGAAAATGTTTTCTGATCATAGTGTGGCTTGATTCCATTCTCTTTCGGAAAAATCCAAAGCTGAAAAAGATTTGTTTTTTCTGTCGGTGACGGATTGAATTCCGAATGCATCACGCCTGTTCCTGCACTCATCACCTGAACGTCTCCGGGTTTTATCACGGAACCGTTTCCCATGTTGTCCTTATGCTGCAAAGCTCCTTCAAGAATGATGGTGATAATTTCCATGTCATTGTGAGGATGCATGCCGAAACCTTCTCCGCCAGCAACGATGTCATCGTTTAAAACACGCAACATTCCAAAATGCACTTTGGATGGATCGTACCAGTTTGCAAAACTGAAACTGTGGTGAGCATCCAGCCAGCCATGGTTAGCATGGCCTCTTTCTGCTGCGCGGTGAATTACTTTTTTCATTGGTATTCCTTTCTTTCTTTTTTATACTAGTAAATTTAATTAACTTCCTTTTGCAGCCAATGTTCCGCGAGTGAACTTTTCTCCCCGAATTTATCAGAGAAAATCAATTCATCCAAATTTTTCCTTGTCCTGGGTTGCAATTCACGGTGACGAAGGTTTTCAGGAAGTTCTTCCGGATTTCCTTCGTATCCACCCGCAATCACACTTACAATTTCGTATTCCTCTGGAACTTCAAACAAACTTCGTAATTTTTCACGGTTGATACCACCCATTTGATGCAGGAAAATATGCATGGCTGTTGCCTGTAGCGTGAGATTGCCGATTGCTAATCCTACATCATGAAGCGCATACGTGTTGGGAATATCTTTCCCGCTAAAACTCTTTTTTGCAATTGTTACAATCAGCACTGAACTATGCTTCGCCCACAATTGATTGGTTTCATTAAGTGATGTAAGAATTTTCTCAAACGATTCCTTTTCACTTTTCAATGCCACGATAAACCGCCAGGGCTGCTCATTCATAGATGATGGTGCCCAACGAGCTGCCTCAAAGAGTTGAATCAATGTTTCGTTATCGATGCTCTTGTTTGCAAAAGCACGGATGCTCTTTCGTTCAGATATTAGTTTGTGTATCATTTTTTAAAGAGTTGATTAGGTTAATTAAGTAGATTAAGTTGAGTAAGAGTTTTCCGCAACCGACTAAGTCAACTTTATTAACTCAATCTATTTAATAACTCATTACTTGCTTAGGATATCAGAATCCCTGTGCGCTCCGTCACAGAATGGTTTGTTCGCTGATAACCCGCAGCGGCACAATGCAATCTGACCTTCTTTTGTTTCTTCTTTCCCATCCTTGTCAACGAAAAGGTAATTGCCTTTTACAAGATATGGTCCTTTGTCGAGTACGGTAATTTTAGTGTTTTCCATTTTTAGATTTTTTTATGATTAGAATTTTGATTTCAGTTCAACGAAACTTTCGGGATGTCAACATAAATACTGTTGTGAAACATGAGCTCATTGATTTCCGGCTTCATAAAACGGATGAGCGGAAATGCAGAAAGAACTTCAATAATATTTATATCGGACATTGCTTCCATTACAATCCATAATTGTGTTCTGTCTGCTGATAGAGAATAGCTGATGATGATTCCTTTTCGCATCAGCGAATTAATCCAGGCCCGTTGTTTCGGAATCAGTGAAATAAATTCTTCCGTAAACTCACCGGGTAATTTTATATAAACCAGGAATTGTTTCATGAGATGATTTTTTTATTTTTATGATGGTTGTTTGATAAGAATCAGATCCATTTTAAATTCTACTTCGTCACCCACAACAGCTTCTCCGGTTTTCGCAGCGTTGTTGTATTTCAGGTTAAACTCCTTGCGGTTGATTTTTCCTGTTGCCTTGAAACCGGCTTTGATATTTCCCCAAGGATCTGTTACTGTACCGTTATAAATTGCAGGAACCATTACTTCTTTGGTTACATCACGAATGGTAAGATCTCCGATGATCACAAATTTATTTCCACCAAGATTTTTTACAGCCTTGCTTTTGAATGTGATGCCTGGAAATTTTTCAGCATTGAAAAAGTCTTCTGATTTCAAATGCTTGTCACGCATTTCGTTGTCGGTGCTGATGCTTGCAACATCTGCAGTTACCGTTGCTTTCAAATCACTCCAGTCTGGCTTTGAAGAAGTAAATTCCCCGTCAATTTTTTTGAAGTCTCCTTCTACTTCAGTAATAACTAAATACTGAGCTGTGAAGTGAATTTTAGAATGTGCTGCATCTAATTTCCAGTTTTGTGCAAACGATGCAGTTGCGAAAGCAATGATGGCAAGAAGGCTGATGATCTTTTTCATTTGATTAGTTTTTTATGGTTTAAAATATCGTTTTAGAATTCGGCACAAATATATGTTGCAACATTAAATGTTGCAACATATATTTAATTAATGTGATTAAATGATTGAAAATCAATAATATTAATTTCTAGAAATGGCGGATGCCAATGGTTTTCCGAGCCTCGCTGACTGTTTTCGCAGCGCTTTCACGGGCTTTCTCGGCTCCTCTTGAAGCCACCTTATGAATATACGATTCGTCTTTTGAGAGCTCAGTAATCTTCTCTCGAAAAGGGTTTGTAAAGACGATCATGTCTTCTGCCAGTTGCTTCTTCATATCACCATAGCGAATTTTCATGGTGTTGTATTGTTCATTGAAAAAATCAAAAGTTTCTTTTTTTGAAACAACTTCCATCAGTGTAAAAATATTCTGAATCGCTTCCGGTTTGGGTTCGTTTTCTTTTGTAGGACCGCTGTCGGTGACGGCACGCATTACTTTTTTTCGAATCACTTCGGGCGTGTCTGCCAGGAAAATCGCATTACCTTCTCCTTCACTCTTTCCCATTTTCCCTGAACCATCAAGTCCGGGAATTTTTACAAGACTTGTTCCGAAATTAAAAGCAACAGGTTCCGGAAACAATTCTGTTTTGTACATCCTGTTGAAACGATTACCAAACGTGCGTGCCATTTCAAGATGCTGTTCCTGATCTTTCCCAACAGGCACTTTCAATGCGCGGTGAATGAGGATATCGGCAGCCATAAGTACAGGATACGTAAGTATTCCCGCATTGACATTATCCGGTTGATTCTTTATTTTTTCTTTGAAGGTAGTCGACCGTTCCAGTTCTCCTACATAAGCATTCATATTCAACAGCAAATATAATTCTGCAGTTTCGGGCAAATCACTTTGTACATAAATGGTAGAGGCTTCAGGATCGATGCCACAGGCTAAATATTCAACGAGGACTTGCTTTACTTTGGAATGCAGGTCATCCGGAGTCGGATGCGTAGTAAGCGAATGATAATCTGCAATAAAGAAAAAGCAATCATTTTCATGCTGCATCTTCAGGAAATTTTTGATCGCTCCGAAATAATTTCCAAGATGGAGGTTGCCGGTACTCCTGATTCCGCTGACGACTATTTCCTTTTTCATGCTGCGAATCTACGAATTACAAAATGTTTTCATGAAAAGTCGTTGTAAAAAATCAAATCGTAATTTGGCAACCTCTTACTTAAGGCACATCCGTAATTCGTACATTCGCACCGATTCGTAGTTCGTAGACACAAATGAAAGACAAACTAAAACTTCTCGAAGACAAAATTGGCGAAGCAAAACTCGGTGGCGGCAATAAACGCATCGAAGCCCAACATAAAAAAGGAAAAATGACTGCCCGTGAACGCATTCACTTCCTGTTGGATGAAGGCAG
This sequence comes from Bacteroidota bacterium, assembly GCA_043742705.1. GTDB lineage: Bacteria > Bacteroidota > Bacteroidia > AKYH767-A > 2013-40CM-41-45 > JAPLDA01. The sequence continues at coordinate 2,169 of JAYTXY010000179.1, read as the reverse complement.
CTTTGAAGAAATCGGCATGATGGTGACACACCGCGCCACAGACTTCGGAATCGACAAAGAAAAATATTTGGGAGACGGTGTTGTGACCGGCTATGGAACGATTTCAGGAAGATTGATGTACGTCTATGCACAGGACTTCACCGTTTTCGGAGGGTCGTTGTCTGAAACGCATGCGCAGAAAATCTGCCGCATCATGGATCTGGCGATGCAGAACGGTGCTCCTGTTATCGGATTGAATGATTCAGGTGGTGCTCGCATCCAGGAAGGAGTGGTTTCGCTTGGTGGTTACGCTGATATTTTTTACCGCAACACGATGGCATCGGGAGTGGTTCCGCAAATCAGCGCCATCATGGGACCCTGTGCGGGAGGAGCTGTTTATTCTCCGGCTATTACCGATTTCATTATGATGGTTGAAAATGCTTCGTACATGTTTGTCACCGGACCAAACGTGGTGAAAACCGTAACGCATGAAAGTGTAACTTCTGAAGAATTGGGTGGAGCAACTACACATGCATCAAAATCAGGTGTTACACATTTTACAACTGCGAATGAATTGGAATGCATCAACCTGATAAAAAGACTGATGGGTTATGTTCCGCAGAATTGTGAGGAGGAGCCGCCATCGGTTGCCTATGAAAACAGCAATGAAAACAGACCATCACTCAACACCGTAATTCCCGCGAATCAGAATCAGCCGTACGATATGCGGGAAGTAATTGAGCAAGTAATTGATGACGGAACTTTTTTGGAAGTACATAAAGATTTTGCCGAAAACATGGTAGTCGGTTTTGCGCGTCTTGCAGGAAGAAGTATTGGAATTGTTGCAAACCAGCCGGCTCATTTGGCTGGTGTACTTGATATTCATGCATCCACGAAAGCTGCACGTTTCGTTCGCTTCTGTGATTGTTTCAACATTCCTTTACTCGTGTTTGAAGATGTACCTGGCTTTCTCCCGGGAACTGACCAGGAATGGAATGGCATTATTTCAAACGGAGCAAAACTTCTGTATGCATTCTGTGAAGCCACGGTTCCACGCATCACGGTGATTACGCGTAAAGCATATGGCGGAGCATACGATGTGATGAACAGCAAACACATTGGTGCTGATATGAATTATGCATGGCCCTCTGCGGAGATTGCTGTAATGGGAGCTAAAGGCGCTGCCGAAATTATTTTCAAGAAAGAAATTTCTGAAGCAAAAGATGCTGAAGCAAAATTGAAAGAGAAAGAGCAGGAATTCAACGAACTGTTCGCAAACCCATATAAAGCTGCGGAACGTGGTTATGTGGATGAGGTCATCAGACCGGAAGACACACGCAAAAAATTAATTGCTGCATTTAAAATGCTGGAAAATAAAGTGGCGAAGTTGCCAAGAAAAAAACATGGGAACATCCCATTATAAATAATTAGTCAATTTGGTAATTTGAAAATTTGATAATGATGGTTCAATTAACAGAACGATTAAATCATCATCAAATTACCAAATCAGCACATCATCAAATTCAAAATGAACATTTTGTTACTTGGTTCTGGTGGCCGCGAACATGCTTTCGCTTGGAAGATGTCGCAAAGTTCTCTTTGTAAAAAACTTTTTATTGCTCCGGGAAACGGAGGGACTTCGCAACACGGTACTAATGTGAACATTGCTGCAACAGATTTTGATGCAGTCAAAAAATTTGTACTCGAAAACAAAATTAACCTTGTTGTCGTTGGTCCGGAAGAACCTTTGGTAAATGGAATCCACGACTTTTTTCTTGCAGACGAAGCATTGAAAAATATTCCTGTTATCGGTCCGAAGAAAGACGGTGCGCAACTTGAAGGAAGTAAAGATTCCTCCAAGCAGTTTATGTTTCGTCACCACATTCCAACGGCTAAATACAAAACGTTCACAAAAGAAAAATTGAATGACGGACTGAAATTCCTGGAAGAATTAAATCCTCCTTATGTGTTAAAAGCGGACGGACTTGCTGCCGGAAAGGGAGTTGTTATTCCGCACACACTGGCTGAAGCAAAAAGCGAATTGACTGAAATGCTTGCTCACGCGAAGTTTGGAGATGCTTCATCAAAAGTGGTGATTGAAGAATTTCTGAACGGCATTGAACTTTCTGTTTTCGTTTTGACGGACGGCAATTCATATAAAATTTTACCCGAAGGAAAAGATTACAAACG
>JAYTXY010000178.1:0-7196 GCA_043742705.1 Bacteroidota bacterium | reverse complement strand
GATGAAGTCACCGTTGCTTCAGGAGGACAACTTACCATCAGTTCAAATGTATTGACACTTGCGAATGGAACCGGCACTGATCTTACTGTTGCCGGAATACTTAACGTAAACAATACACTAACCCTCCAGGCAAGCTCATCTGTTTCGATAAGCGGAACCGGAATAATAGGAAGCGGAGGTACAATTAATCATAATACAGGTGCTACCATTGCCGTTTCTGGAAGCTTCAGAAGAGATGGCGGAACGATGCCTACCTCTTCCGGCATCTGGACATTTGCTTCGGGAAGTTCATACCAGCATAATCAAAACGGGTCTGCAATTCCGATTGCAACGTGGGCTACCAACACCACGTGCAACATCACCGGAGTTACCAACAATGCTCCAAGTAATCTCGATCAGTCATTTCAAAATTTTATATGGAACTGTGCCAGCCAGAATGCTTCCCTGAATTTCAGTGGTGATCTTCAAACAATCAACCAGGATTTCACAGTTATCTCAACCGGAAGCTCGAATTTCAAACTTGATAACCAAGGGAATAACACCACGTTGAATATCGGAGGTAATTTGACTGTTCAGGGCGGAACATTTTATTCCTGCACAAACGGAAGTACTACGATAAATGTAACGGGCAATTACATTCAATCAGGAGGAACATTTGGCCTTACGAAAGCCGGTGGAACCGCGTATGGAAATATTTCAACTGTTTTAAATATAACAGGAAACCTCACGGTTACCGGTGGAACGTTGGACATGTCACAATGTGATGCGAACAATGCTACAAAGGGGAACGGATCCATAAATATAAACGGCAATACGGTGGTATCAGGATCGGGTCTCATTACTGAAACATCATCGAATTCAGTTGGGAACATTTATTTCAGCGGTACTTCTTTGCAAACAATTACAGGAACAAGCAGCATCACGAACTCGATTAACTACATTGTTAATTCAGGAGCAATTTTAAATTGCACAAGCAACTCCATCACAGGAGCAGGTGATTTCACTGTATCAAGCGGAGGTGGATTAATGATCGGATCTTCCAGCGGAATTACTTCTTCAAGCGCAACAGGCAGCATTCAGGTAACAGGAACGAGATCATACAGCACTGGTGGAGATTATACCTATTGTGGGTCCTCCGCACAAAGTACCGGAAATGGCCTACCATCCACCGTTCACAATCTTACCTTGAATAACAGCAATGGTCTCACATTGACAAGTACCACCTCAGTCAGCAATCAGCTTGCATTAACGAGTGGAAAAATTACAACAGGATCAAACGAATTAAAAATAACCAACACTGCTGTCACAAGTATCAGCGGGCATTCTTCTTCAAACTATATAGTCGGAAACCTGCGAAGGAGTGTTGCTGCTTCGGGATCGTATGATTATCCTCTTGGAACTTCTGCGAATTACGAGCTGGCTAACATTACGCTCAGCAGCGTATCCGGCTTCACAGATATTCTCGGAACGTTTACAAATTCAAATCCGATTGCTGCGCTGCTTCCACTTGTGGGACTTGTAATCAGCGGAACCACCATTGATGATTTGCTTGATTACGGGTACTGGACACTTACTCCGAATTCAACAATTACAGGTGGAACATACAGTGTAACACTCAATGAAAAAGGACAGATGAACACAGGAACAACGGCTGCAAGTCATTGTGTTCTCAAGAGATCAAGTGTTTTATCTTCTTGGCAGTCCATTGGTACACATAACAACATCACACAAAGTATTGCGGGTGGAATTGTGACTGCAACGAGATCGGGATTAAGTTCGTTCTCTCATTATGCAATCGGAAAATCCAGCTCAGGATCTCTTCCGATCGAACTTGTTTATTTCAAAGCTGAACTTGTGTCAAACCGTGTTGATCTTTCATGGGCAACTGCGTCAGAGTTAAACAACGATTACTTCACGGTGGAGCGTTCGTCAGATGGAATTCATTTCGATGAAGTGCTCAGGAAAAAAGGAGCAGGAAACAGCACCGTTAAATTGTATTACACTGACAGCGATGAAAATCCATTGCAGGGATATTCCTATTACAGGTTGAAGCAAACTGACTACAACGGACACTTCACCTATTCAGAAATCAAGACGGTAAAATATAAATCTAACGCAGAAGATGATGAATCCATTCTGAAGATTACATCCATTGCACCCAATCCTTTCCATGAAAAATTTACAGTATCGTTCACACTGAAAAAAGCTACGACTGTAAATTTCATGTTACTGAATTCATCAGGCCAAACAGTCTTTACATATCCGATAGAGTCCAATGACGGAATGAATCAGTATGATTTCGTGGATGAAAAAGGATTGACACCGGGTATTTATTTCATGGTCTTAACTTATGAAGACCAGAGACAAGTACAAAAAATTGTGAAGAATTAATTGCAAGAATAAACTTCAAATTGTAAACAAATCTCATTCATTACAAAGTATATTTAAATCCCGATGAAAAATAAATTACGTTCAAGAAATAAGAATAAATTAAAAGTCAGCGGACGACTCGTCATGGTAATTGGCGCTCTTTCCGTGGCTCTTACACTTGTGGTAAGCTGGATGGTGTACCTGAATATTTCAAACTTAGAAAAAACGAGAGCTTCCGGAAACGGAGGTACCGGAGGAAATCATTTGAACAGCAACAGTGAAATCATTTCCGAATTTACCTGGGAAAAAGATCCTGTCACACATTCAACACTCGGACCTGAAGGAATTTCAGTTGGAAAAACTGCTCACTCAGTTCCGGGAGGAAGATCATCTACACAAGGAATGTCAGCAGGTACTTCAGGAAAAAACATTGATCTGACAATTCCGTCTTCCACTCTTTTCAATCAGGATGGAATTGATATCAGCATTGACTTCAGGAGAAACGAACTTTCAGGAGACTTCTTTACGCGAGGTTCCGGTTTTAATTTTGGAATGAACAAAGGATTCATCACGATCAATTATCGCATCGATGATAAAAAAGGAGGCTACGAAACAGTAAGTGCGACAACGGAATACGAAATTCCTACAGATAATCTTTTCCGTAATTACCGCTTCATCTATTCTCCTTCAACAGGAAAAGGAGAAATTTTTGTGAATAGTATCATCGTGTGGAGTTCACCAGCTTCGCCAAATACAGCGATGTATTGGAAAGATGGAGACAATATTACAATTGGTAAAAACATGGATGGTGGAGGAAAAGACATTGCCATCCTTGATAACCTTGTGATTCGTTCAACGGGTTCTTTGATTCCGCTTGCCGAATCGCTTGTAAACTTTATGGTAGAGACTACAGGTAATGGTGTTCGACTACATTGGTCAACCATGGCAAACGATCATCTCGATAATTTTTCGCTTCAGCGCTCCATTAATGGAATCGACTTTGCTACCGTAGCAACTGTGAAAGTAAATCCTAAAATGACAGATGAAGAAGAATATACATACATCGACAATCCTTCTTCCATGTCAGGAGTTTTTTATTACAGGCTGAGACAGAATTTCAAAAACGGAAAATTCATTGTTCATCCTCTTTCAGCAATTAAATTTGACAGCGAAAAGGAACTAAGTATTGAACGCGTGAATCCCGTTCCGTTTGAAAAAACGTTTGACGTTTCCTATTTCACTCCTGCAAGCGGACGAGTGTGGATTCAACTAACAGACGCACAGGGAAAAGTTCGTAGCTCAGAAACCTTTGAAGCTCCGCAGGGAAAAAACGTTCATGTGTTTAAGAACAAAGGAATACTGGAAAGCGGAACGTACACACTCAATCTTATTTTTGGTGATAAGAGAGTGAGTACGACAGTTATTAAAAGTTAGTTGGTCAGTTATTTTGTTGTTAAGTTGTTAAGTTGTTAAGTTGTTAAATCATTTATTAACAGAGCAACCTAACAACCCAAGAACTCACAAGTCAATCACCCTTCTTATACAACTCCCCTGCTTTTCGTGAAGAGGTAATGATTCCTTTGATGAGCGCGGAACTGAATCCTTCGTGTTCCATTTCATTGAGTCCTGCAATGGTGCATCCTTTCGGAGAAGTTACTTTGTCAATTTCATTTTCAGGATGAGTATTCCCTTCGAGTAACAAACTGGCAGCACCTTTCGCAGTTTGCGAAGCCATTCTCAATGCATCCTCCGCATGAAAACCGATTTCCACTCCACCTTGTGAAGCAGCACGAATCGCTCTCAGGAAAAACGCAATTCCACAGGCATTCAGTGCCGTTGCTGCCGTCATCAGTTCTTCGTGAATCTGAATCACCTCTCCTACCGTTTCAAAAAGAGATTGAACAGTTTCAATATTTTTCTCAGAAGCATTCGTTGATGCAATACACGTCATGGAAGCGCCAATTGCAATTGCTGTATTGGGCATGGCTCGTACAACTTGCACATTTTTTACAAGACGATCGGATACATCTTTAGTGCTCACACCTGAGACTACGGAAACAATGAGATGCTTCTTCACATCCATTTTGGCTGAAATAAGTTTAAGCAAACTATTCAATTGCTGTGGAAGCACAGCTATCACAATCAGTTCGGCTTTTGAAACAGCGGCAGAGTTATCATCAGTTACGGTAAAACCCAGTTTTGAAATTTCAGCAAGTCTGTCTTTGCTTCTTCTCGTAACGACAATGTCGCTCGCTTTGTATTTGCCTGCTTTAACTAATCCTTTCGCTAACGACAACCCGATGTTTCCCCCACCGAGTACAGCAATTTTTGGAAGTTTATTTTTCATACTCAAATTTTTATTTTCAGAATTAATTTTGACAAAGATACTTGCTTATTCACAATTGTGGATTGTGGATTTAAAATTGCGGATAATCCCGAACATTCGGGACGCAATCACCAATTCGCAATCCGAAATTATTCATTCAAAGAATAAAAGAGAAATCAAGGCTTCATCTTTCATTGAATCGTATGTATTCATCCATCAACATCTGCAAATACGCTTTGCCTTGTTTTATATACAGATCATTTTCTCCAGTATTCATTGAATCATTCTTTTGGAAAATTACTTGTTTCAATTTATGATCATACACCAATTGCTGTCGATTGTTGATCCAGCCGAAACCATCATCGAATGCATAGAAGGCAGATTGCGGAGAAGTCACATTCAAGACATCATTGCTCCAGTGAAACTGATCATGCTTTAACTTCAACATTGAAAGAATAGTAGCAGGAAAATCTACTTGCGAAGAAATATGGTTGTTCGTTTTTCCTTTGTACTCATCTTTTAATGCACCACCTAAAAGCAAGAATGGAATGTGATGACGTGGTGCAGAATTATATTCATGCTTGGCCGGACAAGTATGTGCATGATCAGCAACAATAACAATAAGTGAATTGTTGAACCAGGATTGTTGCTTCATTCCTGCAATTAATTCTCCTAAACATTTATCAGTGTAATGAACTGTATTGATGTAATCGTAACACCAGTCGCCCGTTTGTGACTGAACAATTTTTTCCACATCAGCATTAAAAGGTTCATGGTTGGTGGAAGTCATGATAGTGGAAAAGAAAGGTTGCTGTGTCGCTTTCATGTCTTCATTGAAATAACGAAACAGTTCTTCATCATAAGCTCCCCAGCCTGTTCGCCTCTTAAATTTAAAATCATCTTCACCAATGATTTTTTCGAAACCCATTGTGCGGAGATAACTTCCTGTGTAAGCAAAATGTAAATTCCCACCGTAATAATAGGATGATTTATATCCGACAGAATCCAATGAGCGAGCGAGACTTGGCATCTGATCGAATTTTCCAAACTGTCGCAGAATAGTCGTGGTTGGTTGAGAAGGAAATCCGCTCACTAAGGCTGCAAGCCCTTGCTCAGTGCGAAATCCGGGCGTATAAAAATCAGTGAATAACAATCCTTCTTTGGCAAGCTCAGTAAAATTCGGAGTGATTCCTTTCTCTCCTCCCAACGGCTCAATGATTTCCGTGCTGAAACTCTCTAGCATGACGAGTACAATGTTTGGACGATTTGTATTAAGGATACTCAATGTCGAATCCGAATTATGTTTTCGAATCTCTTTCACCAAACGATTTGCTTCTTCTTCAGAAAAAAATTTGTACGGATTATCTTTCAACTCAACAGGATCCATGCAAGCATGAATAAAATTCCATGTGCCGTTTACACCCGCCTGATTTATTGCCGGATGATGAGAGAAATAAACAAATGATTTATCCATCGGAAATTTCTGTACTCCGCCACGAGCAGCTAAAATGATGAGTCCGGGCATAAGTAAAAGAAAACTGATCTTACTTAACAAGATCGAGTTCAATGCAACTTCTCCTCTGAAATATTTTTTGCACAAACGAATAAATACAATGCAAAAAAGGATGAAAACAATCATCGCAAGAAGATATTGAAAACTCCAGGCACTTGCTGCAGCTTCCTTCGGATATGAGAGATAGGAAATCGCTTTCGGATTAATGCGCGTTCCCCACGCTTCGTACAACGCAATATCACAAACATTGATAAAACCGGTGATAACAACGAGAAGGATTGTATATCCTTTGATTATTTTCAGAATAATTTTCCGTTGCAGGAAAAGATAAATGCTTATCAACAAGAAAACAGGAATCATCAAAATGCCGGCTGTGGCAATGTCCATCCTTAAACCGAGAATACAGGAAAGAAATATTTCTCGTAGCTGAAGATCCTTCAGTGAACTGCCGAGAAACAAAATAAAAATTACGCGCTCAGTAAAAAAAAGTAATAGGAAAAAGAAAAATAATTTAAGAACGAGCGTAATCGTATCTCTCATATCAATTCCATGAAGTTGAAAAATTCATTGGTTCAATCGTTTATTAGTTCATTAGTAATTGGTGCTTAGGTAATGACCTTACTATTTCTCAAAGAATAAAATCCGTGGAAAGGAAAGTTGACTTCCTGTTTTCAAGAATATCGGAAATCATTTTTTTGTTGAGTTCTATATCCTTTGCGGCAACAAGTGTTCGAATGGAGAACGCACGCAATGCATCTGAAACACTCAACGTTCCTTCAGCGGAATTTTTTCGTCCGTTGAACGGGTAAACGTCAGGACCACGTTGACATTGTGAATTGATGTTCACCCGACAAACCTGGTTTACCAACGGATCAATCAGTCTTGCAATTTCATCTGCATCCGTTCCGAAGATGCTCACCTGCTGACCGTATCTTGAATTCACAATATAATCCACGGGCTCGTTGATATCTTTAAATGTCATCACCG
>JAYTXY010000177.1:0-4839 GCA_043742705.1 Bacteroidota bacterium | reverse complement strand
TGTTCTTCCGCAACTCGGACAACTGATGTATTCTGTTTTTGAAATTCGTGTACGTGTTGCCTGGAGGATTCCGAACGACAGAGAGTTAATGGATTTTTGATTGCTGATTTTTGATTTTTGATTTTCGATCCAGACTCCATCGCCAAAACCATCAAGAAATAAAGCTCCGATATCTGTTGATGCATGAAGCTGAAGTTCTTCTTCGGAAATGTTTTTATAATTTCTTTTGATAATTACAGGGACGGAATTGTTTTTCGAAAGCAACTCGATGAACATTCTTCGTTGCTCAGCCATTCCGTGATCGTTGGTTGTCTCAAGGATGAGTACTGTATTTTGAGAATTGAGAATTGAAGACTGAAGATTGAAGATTGAATGGATGTTTACTAAAGCGAAATTCAGGATTTCTGATTTTTCTTTTGTGTTCAGGAATTCTTCAGAAGTGAACAGTGGGTAATGTCTTTTCTTTTCCGGAATTGTTTTCCACGTTTCATGGTTCACAATCACTCCGAGTGTTCCCGGGATTTCAAAATCGAGTAACTGGTTTCCTGAGTAAATAAAATCACAAGCCTGGTCAGATAAATTCCATTTGTCAAGCTGAACAGAATAGTTGTAACCAACAGGAAATAACGAAGCGGGAGTAATTTTATCGCGATCTGATAAATCTGAAATCACGCGAGGAACGTTGTGACCTCCGATGTTTACGATTTCATTTGTGTGGCGTCTTTTGTAATCGAAAGGGGAATAATGGAAGTTGTTATTGTCCACTGTCCATTGTCGACTATCGACCGTGGACTGTGGACTATGGACTTCCGGAATAGACTTCTGCAACTCTGATCTTTTATTATACCGCTCAACCAATCTTTTCGCTACCGGAATTTCAAGTTCAGGATCTTCTGTGAGCGAAACTCGAATCGTATCTCCGATTCCATCTTCAAGCAAGGTTCCGATTCCTACCGCGGATTTTATTCTTCCGTCTTCTCCTTCTCCTGCTTCTGTTACGCCAAGATGCAGCGGATAATTCATTCCTTCTTCCTGCATCTTTACGATGAGTAAACGATACGCCTGAACCATCACTTGCGGATTGCTGGCTTTCATTGAAAGAACGATGTCAAAATATTTTTCATCCTCACAAATACGCAGAAACTCCAGCGCTGATTCCACCATGCCGAGTGGAGTGTCACCGTAACGACTTAAAATACGATCACTCAATGAACCGTGATTGGTTCCGATGCGCATCGCTGTTCCGTACTCTTTGGAAATTTTTACCAGCGGAATAAAACGTTCACGGATACGCTCAAGCTCTGCATCATATCCTGCATCGGTATAATCGATGTGTTCAAATTTTTTCTTATCGGCATAGTTGCCCGGATTCACACGAACTTTTTCAACGATACGTGCGGCAGCTTCTGCAGCGTTTGGTGTAAAATGAATATCAGCGCAAAGCGGAGTGTTGTAACCTCGTTTTTTCAGTTCGTCTTTTATGTTCTGAAGATTCTTCGCTTCGTTGATGCTTGGAGCAGTGATTCGCACAAGTTCGCAACCAGCTTCAATCATGCGAATACTTTGTTCAACCGTGGCAATCGTATTCATCGTGTCTGTCGTTGTCATCGACTGCACACGAATCGGATTGTTACCGCCAATGCCGAGATCACCAACCTTTACTTCGCGGGTATTGTAACGCGAATAGCGCGTGAGGCTATTGCAATATAGTTTAAGCGGGGATTGAATAAGCATGTTGAAAGAAGCTGAAGCAAAGATAGCTGAAATAAAATTTCAGGACATAAAAAAGGGCTGACACCCCACGCGCCAACCCTTTTAACAAAACAACACAAAAACAAATATTAATGAGACTGATTTTTGCAAGTACGAAGCATGAAGCAAAAGTCTTAGTCGAATTAATCCTGATAGTGAAGCGTATCGGGATCGTTTTTTTATTTCAAAGCACTCATCATTTTACACTCACGGAATGTTCCATGTGAATTGCGCACTTCCAGTTGATACACATAGTTTCCTGTCGCAAGTCCCAACGAATTCATGTTTACTTTGATTTCATGATTGCCCGAAACCAAGCCATTTTGGGTAATGGTTGCTGCTTTTCTGCCCATGAGATCCCACAGGTCCAAGACAACATCAGACGGATTCTTAAGATAGAGTGGAATGGTAGTTTCGTCAGCGTATGGATTCGGAAAATTTTGTCCGAGCGAAAATTGTTTCGCATTTTCTTTCTCAAGATAACCAACTCCAAGTGTTCCTGTTCCCTGGATAGCAACTTCAAGGTATGAGTCGTAACCTCCGGTAACTGCATTAGGAGTCAGTGTTCCTAGCTGATATGCATAGCCATCAGAAAATATACCGTCTGAAGAAGGATTAATCGGATCAGCACCATGTGTATATAAAGAAGGATTCGCTGCGTAGATTGCATTCTTTGTCGCCACATCAAAAGTCAACTGTGAGATTGCTGCATACGAAGAGCTCACATAAACCTGGAAATGGATGTGACAGGTTCTTCCTGTGCACCAGCCCGGAAGAATCGTGATGAACTCAACTTCTCCGTCTGAATTTGTAATTTGATATCCGCGTAAATAAGTTAGTCCCGCTTGTCCTGCATTTCCTGTCTGGCTGTAGCCTGAGTAGAGACCGTCTTTATCACAATGCCAAATGTTCACTCGCAGGTTCTGCATCGGTAAACAATTTCCAACACCAATGATTTTCAGTTTAAGGTTTAGTTGAACTCCGGTCTTAGTTTCGCGAACATCCTGGCGGAAGTAAAAATTATTCGTTGTTAAGTCAAGTGGAAACGGGCCTGCTGTTTCGGAAGGAATCAATGTGCAAGTTGAGTCGGCAGACAATTGACCGTTAAGTTTATTTACGGCAGCACTCGTTTTGTCAAGTGGAAGCATGGAACCGATTCCAACAACTCCGAGGCCACTTAAGAAGTCTTTTCTTTTCATGGTGTTTATTTAATAGGTGATAGTTAGTAGTTCTTTGTTATACCCACAATGCCGGGTTCTTTGTTTTTAATTCGATGCGCTGAAGAATTTCAGTCAACGAAACAAATCCATCTGATAAACGAAGGATATATGTGTTTTTATAAGACAAGAATTTTCTTGATGTCTGTTCAGTCAGTTCATCGCTCCAGATAATAACCGGAACGCTCGATGACTTACGCAACGTATCCAGAAGTACAGGTGTATGGAAAGTGTTTTCTGCATGGTGGTTGAAGATGACTGCTTTTGGATTCAATCCATTCACAGTATTCACCAATGCATCTGCATCTTCCACAAATGTAATTTCATTGAACCCATAACGATTCAGGTTTTCTTTCACCCTGCGAGTTGGAATTTTTGAATTGTAGAAAAGTATCCTGAAATTCTGGCGGGATTCTAATGGTAGTTTCATTTTTTTATTTGTTGGTGGTGAATTGAACTAATACTTTTCAGGTAATCGTTTATTTTAATTTCCTTCAACAAGAATTTTCTTTACAGCATGACTTCCATCTTTATGAGTCACTTCAATAAAGTATAGTCCTGAATCTTTGCCTGACAGGTTGATTGTTTTCACAGCGCGGTTCACGTTGAAAACCTCTCTGCCAACAAGGTCATAGATTCTTACCTGTTCAACCGTATTTTCAGACACGTATTCTAGGTGCAGAATTTGAGAAACAGGGTTCGGGTACAGACTTATTCCAATTTGATCATGTTCCCGCACACCAACAAGGGCTGCAAAATAGACTCGTGAATCGTAGGTGTCAAAATCAATGGATCCGCTATAAGGCCAGACAACGATGATATTATCTCCGGCAACATAATGTGCTGACCTGAACTCGTATTGAGGATTCCCCTGGAGAGAAACTGTATCACCTGGAAGCAAAAAATAGTTCTGATGTGACGGATCATTCCTCAATGTATCGATCGCGCTTATTCCAAGACTTTGAGAGTATAGGAACGTTTTAATCTCTCCGAAAAAATTGGATGTCCCGTTGTTTGTGACTTTGATTTTAATATTATGGTAATCCAGGCCTTCAAAGGCTGTGTCACCGGGGAATTGCGGAAAGCTGTCAATTTGAACAATGTGAAGACGGGCTTGCCCGAAAGAAGGAAAACCGAGAAACAGCGATAAAGCCATTACCAGCAGACCCGAAAATACTTTTTTCATAGTCGTATTTCTTTTGATAGTCAAATTTACCCAAAAGCTTTGTCTGCACTAAACAAATATTTACCTTTCCTTACGCGTTTAAGACACCATTATGGACATACTCAACCAGGTCATTGAAGGGATGAACAAAGAGCAGGTTCGTTTCTTTAAATTATTCATCTCGCGAAGCCGTGAAGTAGAAGAAAGGAAGGATGCTGAACTATTTGACTTCATCCGCAGAGCGGGCGAAAAATATGACGAAAGGAAAATTCACAGAAGATTGTACGGAGAAGATTCAAAGAATTCTTTTTACAGGTTGAAGCATCGCCTGCTGCAGGACCTGAATAAGAGTTTAATGGTTCAGCATTTTGATGATGACCAGGTGGTGTACATCTTACATCTGCTGGCGCTTGAAAAATATTACTTCAACAAAAACAACATTCGCTGTGCCATTTACTTTTTGAAAAAGGCGGAAAGTGAAGCAACGAAGATTGAAAATTACGAATTGCTGGATATCATCTACGGAGAATTTATCAAACTGTCGCATGAGTTGGTTTCCATCAATCCTGAAAAATATATTGAACAACGGAAGAAAAACCAGGATCGCATTCATGAGCTTCGTGTCATCGATGATATTCTGGCAGTAGTCGGATACAAAATGAAAATAACTCAGAATTTTTCCGCTGCGAAAAACCCTGTCATTCC
>JAYTXY010000176.1:0-4588 GCA_043742705.1 Bacteroidota bacterium | reverse complement strand
CAAAGAATATCTGAAAAAGCATCCCAAAGCGCTTGCTGTGGGCAGGATTCAATCAGCCGACACCATCGTGCTTGGTGTGAATGGATTTGTGGACGATTTTTCAGTGCAGGGAATTTATCCGAATTCGGATTTGTGGAGTGACAGCGATGCATTTGTCAATACTACCTTTTGTGATCATCCGATTACGGTTGGAGTCGCAACGCTTGACGGCCTTGATAAATTCGGCCGACCGCATGATGAATTTTCAGGTACCACGGATACGTGTGATTTTTTAACTTCCAAACCGATTGATTTAAATTTCCTTCCTTCTTCAAATGTCTGGCTCAGTTTTTTTTATCAGCCACAGGGATTGGGTGATGAGCCGGAAGCAATAGATTCACTGACGTTGCAATTTTTAAATTCAACAGGAGAGTGGATTGAAGTATGGAGCGTTTCCGGTCACGCTGATACTGCATTTCAACGCGTGAACATCAACATTACAGATCCTTCCTTTTTGTACAAAGGATTTCGTTTTAGGTTCATGAATTATGCAACGAGAAATGGTAACCGTGATCACTGGAACCTGGATTATGTCTGGTTGAAGAATGGAAGAAGTCTCAATGATCTTCCTCCTGATCTTGGATACATTAACATTCAGCAATCATTTTTGAAGAGTTTTCAATCTATGCCGTACACACATTATAAATCGTTGTCTGCTTCACAGATGGAAGCAGGAACAAAACCAAATGTGACAGATACAATCTTAAATGTTGGCTTTGCGAATACAACACTGAGGTTAAATCTTAGAATCGTAGATTCCATTGGGAGCCAGTTATATTTCAAAAGTGGCAGCCAGGGCTTTGGCAATGCAAATACTAATAGTTTATTCGGAGATTCAATTTCGCTGAGTAGTTCCGGTCAATTTACTTTTCCATCCTATCCGGGAAACAGCGCTTCTTTTGTCGTGAAGGATTACATGATTAACCAGGCGGCAGTTCCTGCTTTTATTACTTCTAACGATACAATTTATCATACACAGTATTTTGGTAATTATTACGCCTACGATGATGGCAGCGCGGAAACTGCATTTGGTATTCCTGAATTAGGAGCGAAGATTGCGTATCGATTTGATGTAAAGATGGGTGATACGTTGCGTGGTGTGCAGATTTATTTCAACCCTGTCGGAGAAAATGTTCACAACAGACTTTTTAAGTTGTGTGTGTGGTCAGATGTAAACGTGACTTCGAACACCGATAACCTGATGTACCAGATGATTAACCAGAAGCCTGCAAACATCGATAGCATCAATGGTTTTGCAACGTACATCTTTAACCAGTTACTTATTGTTCCTCCGGGACCAATTTACATCGGTTGGATTCAAAATGATGCAACCTTGCTGGGAATCGGAGTTGATTTGAATACGACTTCAACATCTAATATGTATTCATTTTATACGGGACTTTGGCATCAGTCTGAGGTGCAGGGATCTTGGATGATGCGCCCTGTATTCGGTGATACCATTGTTCGTAATCCTGTTATCGGAATAAATGAATTGACCACTTCGTTTTCTTTTGATGTCTTTCCAAATCCTGTATCTGAAAATGTAACGATCGCTGTGAAGCAGAGCAATGCTTCGCAATATGATTACGAACTTTTCAATAATCTTGGAGAAGCAATTTTATCCGGAGCTGTGCTGCAGGGAAGAGTATCCGTCTCAGGACTTTCAAGCGGATTTTATTTCATTCGTCTTACTGACGTTAAAACAAAACAATCGCTGACGAAGAAGTTAGTTGTTCAGCACGGTTGATTGGTTCAATAGTTCATTGGTTGATTAGTAAAATGGTAATGTGCCATTTATTAGTTTATGTCATTAACTAGTGAACCGATGAACCAATAAACTAATGAACTATTGAACCAATGAACTAATGAACTATTGAACCAATGAACTAATGAACGAAATGATTACCGAAGAACAAGACAATACAGAACAAGAAGAACTTTACGAGCATCACCGTTTTGATGTGGAGAAAGGGCAGGTGATGGAGCGTATCGACAAGTACATTCACAATCACCTGGCGAATACATCCCGCAACAGGATTCAGAATGCAATTGTTGCCGGAAACATTATTGTCAACGGCAAGTCGGTAAAATCCAATTACAGGATCAAACCGCTTGATGTGATACAAATTGTATTGCCTCATCCTGTTCGCGAGTTTGAACTGATTCCACAGGATCTTCCGATCAACATTGTTTACGAGGATGAAGATGTCGCCATCATCAACAAGCAGGCTGGTATGGTAGTTCATCCTGCGTATGGCAATTACGATGGAACATTGATGAATGCGCTTGCTTTTCATTTCAAGAATCTTCCGAAGCACAGCGACAGAATGGAACGTCCGGGACTCGTGCATCGCATTGATAAAAATACTTCGGGTTTGCTCGTCATTGCGAAAACTGATTTGGCAATGAATCTTCTTGCGAAAGAATTTTTTGAACGAACCATCGACAGAAAATACCTTGCATTAGTGTGGGGCGATTTCAAAGAAGAAGAAGGAACTGTTACCGGAAACATTGGTCGCAACCTGAAAGACAGAAAGATCATGGATGTTTTTCCTGACGGAGATTATGGTAAACATGCTGTCACACATTACAAAGTGGTGGAACGTTTCGGTTACGTCACACTCATTGAATGTAAACTTGAAACGGGACGCACGCACCAGATTCGCGTACACATGAAGCACATCAATCATCCGTTGTTTAAAGATTATGAATATGGAGGTGACAGAATTCTAAAAGGAACTTCGTTCACGAAATACAAACAGTTCGTTGAAAATTGTTTTGCCATGTTTCCAGGACAGGCATTGCATGCTCAATCACTTGGCTTTATTCATCCGACAACGAAAAAGAAAATTTATTTTGAAGCGAAGGTTCCGGATAATTTCGAAGCAGTGCTGGAGAAATGGCGGAATTATGTGAAGTACCAAAAGGAGGAGTAGTGGGCTTTTTTGTTAACTGAATTTGAGAAAGTGCGAAGGGGTGAAAGTGCGAAAGTGTGAGAGTGAATTAGGTTAACTGAGTTGACTAAGTGATTTGGGGCTTCGTATACCACTCTCACTTTCTCACCCGCTCACTTTCACACTTTCTCACCCGCTCACTTTCCCAAATTTAGTTCTTCGAAAACACTTTCAACTTTTCTTCCGCAAAATCAAATTCAGAATAATCCTTCACTACATTATATAATGTGTCGCGTTCAACGGGAGTGCGGTTGCTTTGTGCGATGAGGTTTACCAGTTCTTCTGTTGAAAGAGCAGGGCGTTGTTCTTCCGCACCAGCCATTGAATAAATTTTTGTGGTGTCGTCAATCGTTCCGTCTAAATCATCTACACCAAACGATTGAGAAAGCTGAGCAGTACTTCTTCCGATCATCGGCCAGTAAGCTTTGATATGATTGAAGTTGTCAAGATAAATTCTTGACACTGCATAGTTACGAAGGTCTTCCGTTACATTCACTTCGGGAATGTGTGACATGTCGTTGTCCTTATTACGGAACTTCAGAGGAATAAACGTGTTGAATCCTTTTGTCTTATCCTGGAGTTGCCGCAACCTTTCCATGTGATCAATACGATGAGAATAATTTTCAAGATGACCATATAACATCGTTGCATTGCTGTGCATTCCCAGACGATGAGCGGTCTCATGAATGTTCAGCCATTCATCTGATGTGCATTTATCAGCGCAGATTTGTTTCCGTATGTCTTCGTCAAAAATTTCTGCTCCTCCGCCGGGTAGAGAATTCATTCCTGCATCTTTCAGTTTTTGTAATCCTTCTTCCACAGTAACTTTCGCTTTGCGGAACATGTAATCCAGTTCAACAGCTGTGAACGCTTTCACATGCAATTCCGGTCGATGCGCTTTGATCTTTCGGATGACATTCACAAAAAAATCGAGGTTCATTTTCGGATGAACACCGCCGACAATGTGAACTTCCGTTACAGGTTTCTGATCGAAGGATTTTACTTTTTCAAGAATCTGTTCTTCGCTGAGTTCCCAACCGTCTTCACGATTCTTGTACAAACGGGAGTAGGAGCAGAAGTTGCAGGTGAACACACAAACATTCGTTGGTTCAATGTGAAAGTTACGGTTGAAAAAAGTTTTGTTTCCGTTCTTGTATTCTCTTACGAAGTTAGCAAGCGTGCCAAGTAAGCCAAGTTCAGCTTTTTCAAAAAGTAAAACACCGTCATCAAAAGAGATACGCTGGTGATTAAGAATTTTATCTGCTACAGTTTTTAAATCAGCAGAAAGCGAGCCTGTATCAAGAAGTGATTGAATGCTTGTATTTAACATAACTAAAAATATTTAGGACAAAGCAAAGGTACTTCAAAAAGAATTCAGAGCGACCGGGAAGAAGAGGAGTTTAACATCACCATGTTTAATCCTTCTGACAATAACAATATGTAACGAAGTAACTAGGTGACTAAGTTTCTTAATCACTTAATCACATTGTTACTTAGTCACCACTTCTAATAATGAATCACACAAACTTTCTGAACTGCATCCACACTTGCTGCTTTCATATTCACGAGATACATTCCGCTTGGAAGAGTTTCAA
>JAYTXY010000175.1:0-10203 GCA_043742705.1 Bacteroidota bacterium | reverse complement strand
ATACGCTGTTTTCAGAAGGGGTTTTCAAAAATGGAAAGCACATAGGAGCATTCCGGACGAATTATAAAAGCGGGAAACTTCAGTCTAAGCTAAAGTATAGAGGATTGACAGAAGTTTCTGAAGCAACTTTCTTTTTTGAGAACGGAAAAATAAAAGCTAAAGGGAAATACATCAATAAAACCAAGGACAGTCTCTGGACTTACTTTGACGAGAATGAAAAAATTGCTTCGACTGAGTTTTATCTGAAAGGAAGAAAAGAAGGAACATGGAAAATCTTTTACCCAAGTGGAAGTGTTTCCCAGGAGATCAATTACAAGAATGATTTGAAGAATGGATTTTGTCGTGAATATTTTTCAGACGGAAAAAAGAAAGTAGATGTCGTTCTTAATAATGGAGAGTATGATGGTCTTACCACTTTTTATTATCCGAACGGGAATGTTTGGAGCAAAGGCATGTATATAAATGGTCTTCGCGAAGGAACCTGGAATGTTTTCAAAGAAAACGGGGAAAATGAGGCTGATGAGTTGTATAAATCGGGCAAACTCCTGAATCCTGTTCCTGAGAAGGAAGAGAAGATCGAAGAACCGCAGAAGTAGTATCTTTGAGACTTGGTTCATTGGTTTAATAGTTCATTAGTAAGAGGGCTATTAATCGGATATACAAATGAACCAGTGAACCAATTACCAGTTAACTAAGATGAGCAAAGGACGCGTCCTAATGGCAATGAGTGGCGGCATCGATAGTTCGGTGGCGGCCATTCTGCTTCATGAGCAAGGCTATGAAGTAGTTGGCATTACCATGAAAACATGGGACTATGCATCTGCCGGAGGATCGAAAAAAGAAACCGGCTGTTGTTCCCTGGATTCGATCAACGATGCCCGCTCAATAGCTGTTGAAAAAGGTTTTCCTCATTACATCATCGATATCAGGGAAGAGTTTGGCAATCATGTGATCGATAATTTCGTAGACGAATACCTGGCAGGACGCACACCCAATCCTTGCGTGATGTGCAATACACACATCAAATGGGAAGCTCTTTTGAAACGTGCCGATATGCTGGATTGCGAGTTTATTGCAACCGGGCATTATGCGAACGTTCGTGAAGAAAACGGTCGCTATGTAGTTTCAAAAGGAGCTGATGAGTGGAAGGATCAAAGTTATGTGTTGTGGGGAGTGAGCCAGGAATGTTTGTCACGAACGATGTTTCCGGTCGGAAAATTCCGTAAACCTGTCATCAAGGAAATGGCTCTGGAAATGGGTTTCACTGAACTCGCGAACAAAAGCGAGAGTTATGAAATCTGCTTTATACCGGACAATGATTATCGCTCATTTTTAAAGAGAAGGGTAGATGGTATTGAAGAAAGGCTTGCTGATGGAGATTTCGTCAGTACAGATGGTAAGATTTTGGGCAAACATAAAGGATATCCGTTCTATACAATCGGGCAAAGGAAGGGTTTGGAAATCGCATTAGGTGATCCAATGTATGTTACTGAAATTAAGCCTGAAACAAATACTGTAATATTGGGCTCTTTTGACGATTTAAAAACGCAGGAAATGTGGGTAAAAGATCTAAACCTTATCAAGTACGCTTCGTTAGATCAGGCTAAAGAAGCTGTCACCCGCATCCGTTACAAGGACAAAGGAGCACACAGCACCCTAGTTCAAAAGGGTAATCACATGAAAGTTACGTTTCATACTCCCGTAACTGCTGTTGCTCCAGGCCAATCTGCTGTGTTCTATGAAGGCGATGATGTTATCGGTGGCGGTTTTATCGCTAAAGATAAACTGAATGAAATCGTTTAAGTATTTCCTGATCGCAACCCTGTTTTGTGCTTTTGTATTTTCCTGTAAAAAGGAAAGCACCATGCCTGGCTCATCTTCATTTAATTATTTCCCGACAGAACGCGGTAAGTATGTCGTGTTTGAAGTGGATTCTATCCTACATGGCGATAATGATAATAATACTGACGACTCAGTTTATAGCTGGCATTTCCAGGTAAAGGAAACTATTGATGAAACTTTTATTGACGGACAAGGAAGGTCTGCGCAAATTATTCGCAGGTACAGGAGAGATAACGATATGCTTCCTTGGAACGAGATGACAAGATGGACGCAGGTACTTACTGCTTCTTCAGCGTATAGAACAGAGGACAATGTTCCTTATCATAAATTGAGTTTTCCTGTAGGAAGCCCGACTCCTTGGAATGGAAATGATGCGAATACGGAAGATGAGGAATTGTATTCATACGAAGATTTCAACGCTTCACTTGCGTTGAATAGTTTCAGTTTTGACTCAACGCTTTCTGTTCTTCAGCGCGATGACAATAATTTTGTTGAGAAGATCTACGCCAAAGAAATTTATGCCAATCACATTGGCTTGATTTATAAAGAGCGCGATAACCTGAATAAGGTAAACGGAATGATTGTAAAGGGAACGGAGTTTAAAATGAAAGTTATCGGTTACGGTTGGGAGTAATTCTTTGTATCTTTTTTTATTCATTGATCATAGCGAGCTGAATTTTGCTGATTCGCAAACCTTAATTTTACGATGTTCCGGGTTGCTATAACGGACAGCCCGAGTGTTATTAAGAGGCGATGAAATCCAACGAACTTTAACCTGATTTGTCATTAAGATTTGCTTTTCAGTGACTCTCCAAATCCTTCGTACATTTGCCGATATTTATTTTTTCAGAATGGATAAGTTCAATCATCTTAGTAAAGAGGAGAATTCAGAAATAGAATCTCTCTACAGGAAATATCTTCAGAATCCTGAATCAGTTGAAGATAACTGGAGAGTTTTTTTTGAAGGTTTTGAGTTCGCGCAATTGAGTTCTTCCCAGGCTTCGGGCACATCACTTTCTTTCGGAGAAAATGTGATGTCTGAATTTAAAGTCATCAACCTCATCAACGGATACCGGACACGTGGACATCTTTTTACGAAAACGAATCCTGTTCGTGAGCGAAGAAAATATACGCCCACACTCGAAATAGAAAACTTCGGACTCAGCAAAGCTGATCTTGAAACCGTCTTTCATGCCGGATCTTTAATAGGAATCGGTGATGCAAAATTAACTACCATCATCGCTCATCTCGAGGCAACCTATTGCGAAAGCATCGGGGCTGAGTACAAATACATTCGCACACCTGAAGTGGTGGATTGGCTCGAACAGAAAATGGAAAGTACGCACAATTCAAAAGACTTTACCATCGATGATAAAAAGCGAATTCTGAAAAAACTGAATGAAGCAGTTGCCTTTGAAAATTTTATTCATACAAAATTTATCGGGCAGAAAAGCTTTTCACTAGAAGGATGTGAAGCATTGATTCCTGCTTTGGACGCAGTCATTGAATATGGAGCCGAGCTTGACTTTAAGGAATTCGTTATCGGAATGGCTCATCGTGGAAGGTTGAATGTATTGGCAAACATCCTTGGCAAATCTTACGAAGAAATATTTACAGAATTTGAAGGACTGGAATACGATGAAAATACTTTTGCGGGTGATGTGAAGTATCATTTGGGATATTCAAGTGATGTTACCACTGAAAAGGGAAAGCAAATACATCTTAGTGTTGCTCCGAATCCTTCGCATCTTGAAGCGGTAGATCCCATTGTGCAGGGAATCGTTCGTTCGAAAATTGATAATACTCCCGGCGGAAATGAAAAATGGATTGCACCGATTCTTATTCACGGTGATGCTGCGGTAGCAGGACAGGGTGTTGTGTATGAAGTGATCCAGATGTCTCAGTTGCAAGGATTCAAAACAGGAGGAACAATTCATCTCGTCATCAATAACCAGATTGGATTTACTACCAATTACCTGGATGCACGATCATCCACGTATTGTACTGATGTAGCTAAAGTAACGTTGTCTCCAGTTTTTCATGTGAATGCTGATGATGTTGAAGCGTTGATTTACACTATTCAACTGGCGATGGAGTTCCGTCAAAAATTTCATCGCGATGTTTTCATCGATATTCTTGGTTACCGGAAATACGGACATAATGAAAATGATGAGCCGAGATTTACACAACCATTGCTTTATAATGCCATTGCTGCTCATCCTAATCTTCTTGAAATTTATAAGGAGAAATTACTTCAGCAGGGAGAGATAGAAGTCAATCTCGTGAAAGAAATGGAGAAGGAATTTAAAACGTTGCTTCAGAAAAACCTGGATCTTTCAAAACAAGTGAAGACCATACCTTCATCACGCGTTGCAGCTGCTCCTGAAGGAAAATGGAAAGGCCTTCGTCCTTCTCAGAAAAAAGATTTTGATTCTTCTCCTGAAACCGGTGTGGATAAAAAAATATTGATTGAAACCGGTGAACGAATCACGGATCTTCCCGCAGGTAAAAAGTTTTTTGATAAAACAGTCCGCCTGTTTGCCGATCGCAAAGCGATGATTCGGAGTGGTGAGAAAATTAACTGGGCAATGGCTGAATTGCTTGCATACGGATCTTTGGTTTCGGAAGGGTATCCAGTCTGGTTTTCAGGTCAGGATGTTGAGCGTGGAACTTTTTCTCACCGTCACGCAGTGGTTCCCGTTGAAGACAGCGAAGAGCAATGCAATACGTTGAATGCAATTCGAAAAGGACAGGCACCGTTTTATATTTTCAACAGCTTGTTAAGTGAATACGCTGTGCTTGGATTTGAATATGGATATGCACTGGCTTCTCCGAATACGCTGGTTATTTGGGAAGCTCAGTTTGGTGATTTTGTTAATGGTGCACAGATCATTCTCGATCAATACCTTAGCAGTGCTGAAGATAAATGGAAGCGAATGAATGGCATTGTACTATTACTGCCACATGGTTATGAAGGACAAGGCGCTGAACATTCGAGTGCAAGGCTGGAACGCTTTCTTCAATCCTGCGCGCAGGAAAATATCCAGGTTGTAAACTGTACGACTCCTGCGAATTTCTTTCATGTACTGAGAAGGCAATTGAAAAGAGATTTTAGAAAACCTTTGATTGTGCTTACTCCAAAAAGCTTGCTTCGTCATCCACGATGTATTTCTTCGATGAATGATTTGGCAACCGGAGGGTTCAAAGAAATTCTAGATGACACATCTGCTGATGCAAAGCAAGTATCCCGCATTGTATTTTGCTCAGGAAAAATTTATTACGAATTGCTTGAACAAAAAGAAAAGGACAAGGAAGAAGACGTTGCAATTGTGCGCATCGAACAACTGTATCCTTTTCCTGAAAAACAGTTTCAGCAGATCATAGCGAAGTATAGAAGTACATCTGACCTCGTTTGGATTCAGGAAGAACCTGAAAATATGGGCGCATGGAATTATCTTCTTCGGACGGTTAAAGATGTTTCACTTAAATTGATTTCCAGACCTGAAAGCGCCAGCACAGCAACGGGTTCAAACAAGGCTCATGAGAGAGAACAGCGTGCTTTGATAGCAAAGGCATTTGAAAAGGAAATGGTGAAGTAACATTCCGTTGGAATCATTTATTCACTTAGAAATGCTTCAATTGGCTTCTCTTTTCTACCTGTGAAAAGGATGCCTCAATTCATTTCCTAAAAGTTTTCTTTTCACTAACTTTACTTCGTGAAATACATTTTAGTGTGTGTCTTTTTTATTTCCCTTTTTTGTTCCTGCGAAACGGATGATCCTGTAAAATCGCCTGTCAAAAATTACCTTGGCTATTTCCCGCTTGATCAGGGTCGCTGGGTTATTTACGATGTTGATTCAATTGTCCACCTTGAGGATGATGATGCCACGAATCGTCCTGACACAAGCATTGCAACGTTTCATTTCCAGGTAATGGAAGTGATTGATGAATCTTTTACAGATGGAGAAGGAAATGAAGCTTTCCGTATTTCCCGTTTCAAACGCCAGGATTCGTCCCAGCCATGGGACTTCCAGGGAATCTGGATTCAGAATCTGACATTCAATTCAGCGCAGCGTGTCGAAGATAACATACGCTATGTGAAACTTGCGTTTCCGTTCAGCTTCCAGGCAACATGGAATGGAAACGCCTACAATTCTTTTTTAACAGAAGATTACCTGTACAGCGATATTCACGTTCCTTCCACAATTGGTTCGCTATCTTTCGATTCTACTGTGACTGTTTTGCAACTTCAGGATTTTAATCTTATTCATCGGATTTTCAAACAGGAAAAATATGCCAATCACGTAGGCTTGATTTATAAACAGAAGGACAGTCTTAACATAAATGGCATCGGACAAGTAAAGAACGGAATTGAATTCAAGGAAACTATTTCATCTTACGGACAGAACTGATCAGTCATGAAAATTTTACGCCTCATCATATTTCTCTTTCCTGTTTGCGGTTTCGCTCAAACTTCAAAATACTTCGTACAATTCATCGACAAGAATAATAATCCGTATTCAATATCCAACCCTTCTGCTTTCCTTTCACAGAAGGCGATTGACAGGAGAGTAAACAAAGGAGTTTCGATCATGGAAAATGATCTTCCTGTCAATCCTGATTACGTTGACAGCGTGATGAGTCATGGCGCTGTTGTATTAACGCGATCAAAATGGTTTAACGGAGTTACCATCGAAGCTGACGCAGTAACATATACTTCTGTTTTGTCATTGCCATTTGTGCAACAGATTACGATGGTGAATCGTATTCTGTCTCATGCCGCGGAAGAAAGAATTGAACAGGATAAATTTCAAATGCCATTGAGTGATGATATCAATAATCCGCTTCGAACCCAATTGTTAAACTATGGACAATCTTCCACGCAGATTGAAATTATGAACGGTGATTATCTTCATGACATTGGTTTTCACGGTGAGAACATGCTGATTGCCTTGCTTGATGCCGGCTTCTATCATGTAAACATGTTAGCTCCTTTCGATAGTCTTCGTATGAACAACCAAATTATCGGTACATGGGATTTTGTTGCCAATGAAGTAGGAGTCTACGAAGATCATGATCACGGAATGGCAGTTCTTTCCACAATCGGAGGAGATGTAGAAGGCCAACTCATAGGGACCGCACCCAAAGCCAACTTCTGGTTACTTCGCACAGAAGATGGAGCGACCGAACATCGGATTGAAGAATACAATTGGGATGCAGGAGCTGAATTTGCAGATAGTGCAGGAGCTGATATTATTTCTACGTCATTGGGTTACTCGAATCATTTCACTAACTCTTCCGAAGATCATACCTACTCAGAAATGAATGGTCATACAACGGTGTGTGCGAGGGCAGCGAACATTGCATTTTCAAAAGGTATGCTTGTGATTGCAAGTGCCGGTAATTCAGGAGCTGTGAATGATACATGGAAATACATTAATTCTCCAGGAGATGCTGACAGCGCTCTTGCAATTGGTTCTGTGAATGGAACGGGCAGACGTTCTTCTTTCAGCAGCAGAGGTCCCTCTTATGATCGTGATATCAAACCAAATCTTGCAGCGGTAGGTGAAGGGACAGTTCTTTCAACCGGAGCCGGAACAATCGGTTCGGGAAATGGAACATCTTTCTCTTGCCCTGTATTGGCGGGCTCAGCAGCGTGTCTCTGGCAGGCATTTCCTCATAAGAAGAATATTGAAATTTTTAACGCCATCCAGGAAAGTGCATCTCAATATGACCATCCGGATTCGCTGCTCGGGTATGGCATTCCGAATTTTAAACTTGCTTACCAAATCTTGCTGGGGATAGGAGATCCCGGCTATTCAACAACCGATCAACTCATTCATGTTTTCCCGAATCCTTCATCAGAAAATCTTTCAATAAAATATTATTCTGTTTCAGATCAGGAATTGTCAATAGAAATTTTTGATGCAATTGGGAAAAATGTACTTCAAGAGAAAAGTTCGGTTTCAGCAAAGGTTTTTAATACAATACAAATTCCATTCGCGCGACTGGGAAAAGGAATCTATTTTATTAGAGTAGTCGGAAAAGAGAGTAGCTTCCTTGAAAAAGCGGTGAAGATCTAAACGACTTTTCTATTTTGTTTCTTCGTAGATCGCATCAATTAAAGCAGCCAGCTTGCGATCTTTTTCAGTGAC
This sequence comes from Bacteroidota bacterium, assembly GCA_043742705.1. Lineage (GTDB taxonomy): Bacteria > Bacteroidota > Bacteroidia > AKYH767-A > 2013-40CM-41-45 > JAPLDA01. The sequence goes on along the minus strand of JAYTXY010000175.1, from coordinate 2,206 downwards.
AGTATCACCCGCATCGTGTGTGCACAATGCGATGTCAACTTTGTTCCACACATTGCTCCAGTTGGGATGATGATTCATTTTTTCAGCAGCGAACGCAACACGTGTCATGAATGCAAAAGCATGAACGAAATCTTTGAATTGAAAAGATCGCTGAAGTTGGTTGTTTTTTTCTGTCCACATGAGTTAGTTCAAAGTTATATGTTCAAAGTTTAAAGTTAAGAAAACTTTAGCCGTCAAAACTCTTTGAACTAAGAACTTTGAACTTCAATGAATTCCTTTCGCAGCGAGATAACGTTCTGCATCAATGGCTGCCATACATCCTGTTCCTGCGGCAGTTACTGCCTGTCGATAAACATGATCAGCCACATCTCCTGCAGCGAATACACCTTCCACATTTGTTTTTGTTGAACCGGGAATGGTTTTAATATATCCTGTTTCATCCATGTCAATCCAGCCGTTGAAAATTTTTGTATTGGGTTCGTGACCAATGGCAACGAAGAAGCCTGTAACGTCAAGTGAACGTTCTTCTTTTGTTTTGTTGTTGATCACTCGAACTCCATGCACTGTTTTCTCTCCGAGAATTTCTTTTGTTTCGTGATTGTAAAGCAACTCGATGTTGTGCGTGTTTTCAACACGGTGCTGCATTGCTTTACTGGCTCGCATTTCTTCTCTGCGAACAATCATGTATACTTTTTTGCAAAGCTTGGCGAGGTACGTTGCTTCCTCAGCGGCAGTATCACCGGCTCCGACAATTGCTACATCCTGGTTTCTGAAAAAGAATCCGTCACAAACAGCGCAGGCAGAAACTCCGAAACCATTCAATCGTTGTTCTGAATCAAGACCCAGCCATTTTGCTGAAGCGCCTGTTGCGATAATCACAGTATCTGCAATAATTGTTTTCGTTTCATCTACCACGACTTTGTGAGGAGTAGAAGAGAAATCAACAGAAGTAGCGTAACCAAAGCGAATATCTGTTCCAAAGCGTTCGGCTTGTGCTTTGAAATCTTCCATCATTTCCGGACCCATGGTTCCTTTAGGATAGCCGGGATAATTTTCAACTTCTGTTGTAATGGTGAGTTGTCCTCCCGGTTGTAAGCCTTGGTACATAACAGGTTTCAGGTCAGCACGCGCAGCGTAAATAGCAGCTGTATAACCTGCAGGTCCTGATCCGATGATCAGGCATTTTACACGTTCAGTTTCTTCAGACATAGCGAATAAAAAATTTGAGCAGCAAAAATACGAATGTAATGATGATAAATGTAATCGTGGAAGGCAACGTTAAAACTCACTCAGAATCTGATCGTTGGTTAACGAGCAATCACGGTATCGTAGGTGACGCCATACCCTCCCCATATTCCCAAACCGCCATTGATGTTGCTTAGCACAGGAGCAGGCGAACCAAATGGATTTCCATTGTTGCCGACTTGTGTTTCTTCCGTTCTCCAAAATTCAAAATGAGAGCGGTTAATCGTACAGAATTTTACTACGACCGTATCACCGCGCTTGAAAAAATTCCGCTCATCATTGTTGTCGTCATCCTTTTCCGAATTTGGAAGTGATCCACGGAAATAACCGAAGTCGAAACTTCTTCCTGAGAAAAATTTATCTTCAATCACAGAACCGCGTGGTGCAACAAAGGCTGAGTCTTTCATTTTACCATTTTCAGGTCCGTAGGTATAATGATTGATTCGCTGAGCAAACCAACGGTAATAATTTCCAAGGGTGTCAGGATCGGTGAGGTGAGCCCAGATATAACCGAGCGAATCGCGAGCGCCATCAATCTTGAACCAGGTGCTGTCGAGTGGAATCAATGTTGGGACATCCGTTGTAGCAGTCAGAATATTTCCGTTTGTTTCAACGCGGAGCGAATAAGTTTTTCCCGGTTCGCCAATCATGTTGGTCGCAAAGTAGACACCTATGTTGAGAAAATCTTTCAGCGTATCTGTTGCCGTTCCGTTGTTTACAGTGACAACAGCATTTTTAATCGTGTACTGCAATAAATTATTTGTGCTGACAGAGCCAAAAAAGGGAAGTGTGTTAGAGAGAATTACGATCGGATTTTTTCCTGATTCAATATAACCTTCCACCACCACCTTGCTATCTACAATCGGAATATCAACGGACACATTTTTTTCACAGGAAGAGAAGAGGATTACGCAGATTAAAACAAAGATTTCAGGGATTGCTTTTCGCAGAAATAAGTTAC
>JAYTXY010000174.1:0-2830 GCA_043742705.1 Bacteroidota bacterium | reverse complement strand
ATCGCAAGGCGGACATGTAACGATCCAGGTCTTTAGTTCAGAAGGAAAGTTGTTGAAGACGCTGGCTGACGCAGAATATGCGGAAGGTACATACAAGCTGTGGTATGAAAACGAAGGTCATCCTGCGGGATTGTATTACCTGCGTTTACAGAATGAGGCTATTCAGCAGGTGAAGAATATGATTGTGGTGAGGTGATCATCTGCATAAGCCTGTTTGCGAACCTCTCCAGAGTCATTCAGGAGGAATCTATTTAGATAAAAGTAGGGCTGAATAATTGATGTCCATAGTCCACTGACCACAGTCGATAGTCATTGATCAATAGTGAATCGTTGATAGAGCCTAGACTTTAATGTCATTCAGGAGGAATCTATTTTAATTTCAGTACGGAATCTCTTTTCTTTGGTTCACCATAATTTCTTTTCAAGTTTTTCTGACATTAATATTCTTTCAAATGAAAATCAGGAACGCAAGCTCCTACTTTGTTTACATCACCACCAATCCAAGGAAAACTGTTCTCTATACCGGAGTAACAAATGATCTGAAAAGAAGAATGATAGAGCATTTTGAGAGTCGTGGGAATGATTCACATTTTGCGGGAAAGTATTTTTGTTTTAAGCTCCTTTACTACGAACTGTATGACACCGCGATTGATGCAATTCAACGGGAAAAGTTAATCAAAGACTTATCGCGGGAGTTGAAGGTGGAATTGATAAAATCGATGAACCCTAAAATGGATTTTCTGGTTCTTGAGTGACATTTGTTCGTTTATCTAAATGGATTCCTCCTGAATGACGGGTTTTTAAAAGTCTTAGCTAATTCTAAATGGATTCCTCCTGAATGACGGGTTTTAAAAGTCTTAGCTAATTCTAAATGGATTCCTCCTGAATGACGGGTTTAAAAAGATCTTAGCTAATTCTCAAATGGATTCCTCCTGAATGACGGAAGTACAAAAAAGTTGAATGTCAGCTTTGCTTCTTCAATGCCTTCGCAAGCTTCGAAGCGAAAATAAAATCATTGAGTTCGCGGTGATCAGTTTTCAGAATGTCTTCTGCCGTTCCTTCCCATTCCTTTTTTCCCTGAAACAAAAAAACAATCTTATCACCGATTTCAATTACAGAGTTCATATCGTGTGTATTCACGATGGTCGTGATGTCGTACTCTTCAGTAATTTCTTTAATCAGGTTATCAATAACGATGGACGTTTTCGGATCAAGTCCTGAATTGGGTTCGTCACAGAAAAGGTATTTTGGATTTGGCGCAATAGCGCGCGCAATCGCTACACGTTTTTTCATTCCTCCGCTGATCTCTGAAGGAGTCCGAAGATTTACGTTATCAAGATTTACGCGCTTCAAACAGAAGTTGACACGCTCTTTTTTTTCTTCCATCGTCATTTCTGTAAACATGTTAAGCGGAAACATGATGTTCTGTTCAACATTCAGTGAATCAAACAACGCTCCGCCCTGGAAAAGCATTCCGATATCCTGGCGAAAAGGTTTGCGGTCTTTAAAACTCAGCGAAGAGAAATTTTTTCCGTCATAAATAATTTCACCGTTGTCCACTTCCAGCAAACCAACCATGCATTTCATCAACACAGTTTTTCCTGATCCGCTTCCTCCGATAACAAGATTAGTTTTTCCCTTTTCGAATTGCATAGAAACATCATCCAGGATGATTCGCTCATTAAAACTCTTCGATATGTTCTTTACTTCGATCATGTAAGCAAAAGTTGAGTGAGGAGGTAATCGAAAACAAGAATGAGAATGCTGCTATAAACAACTGCTTTTGTGCTTGACTTTCCTACTTCAAGCGCTCCGCCTTCGGTGTAGTAACCGTAGTAAGAAGAAACCGTGGTGATGATGTAAGCAAACGTAAGTGTCTTGATCAACGCAAAGACAACATTGTAGGGAACAAACGAATTCTGGATTCCCTGGATGTAAACTTCTGACGTAATCACTCCCGCCATCGTTCCTGCAAACCATCCTCCGAAAATCCCAAGGAACATACTGATGATTACCACAAACGGAAAGATCAGCATCGCTGCAATAATTTTAGGAAGCACGAGATAACAGGATGAATTGATTCCCATGATTTCAAGCGCGTCAATCTGTTCGGTCACACGCATCGTTCCGATTTCAGATGCAATGCTGGAACCGATTTTTCCGGCAAGCACCAGCGACATCATCGTGGGAGAAAATTCAAGGATGATGGAATCGCGTGCTACAATTCCGACAGCGGTAAGAGGCACCAGCGGATTTACCAGGTTGTAAACGGTTTGAATCGTGATTACCGCTCCCATAAAAATTGAAGTAAGAGCAACAATTCCCAATGAACCGTACCCGAAATTATCAAGTTCGCGAATTAACTGCTTCCTGTAAATGGAAAACTTCTCAGGTTTGGCGAGAAGCTGCTTCATAAAGACCCAATAGCGACCAATATTAAAAATGTAGTTCATAAGGCGCGATAAAAATACAAATAATTAATGCTGTAATGTTCCGCCAACTATTTCAATTCTCACATTCAATAAACAACTAACTTTGTAGTTCTATACGTATCATGTTGAATAAGAAGGGTATTTTAATTTTTGTTTTCATGCTTGGTTCTTCGCTGCTTTTCTCGGGCTGTTTCCTGACTAAGAAAAAGTGTGATTGTCCTAAATTCAGTAAATCAAAGACTGAAGCGAAAGCGATTCGTTCCTGACTTTTTACCTGATAATTATCATCTTTTTTCTTCTTTCAGGTTTGAAAAATTAAGATACTTTTGATCCCCGTTTTAAAAGTGTCTCATGTCTCATGTTTCTTTATTATCTGAGTTAAAAGCAGGTCAGGAAGC
>JAYTXY010000173.1:0-12028 GCA_043742705.1 Bacteroidota bacterium | reverse complement strand
GCTGGCAATCTCGCCAATCTGAAAGACATTGAAGACAAACCAAACTACGAGTTTGTAAAAGGTGACATTACAGATGCTGATTTTATTCAGCAGTTCTTTTCACAGCATCATTTTGATTCTGTTATTCATCTTGCTGCTGAATCACATGTCGATCGCTCCATCACCAACCCGATGGATTTTATCATGACTAACATCGTAGGAACTGTGAATTTGCTGAATGCAGCACGAACTACCTGGAAAACTAATCCTGTCGCAGATCGCACATCGCAAACCGCAAATCTTTTCTACCACATCAGCACTGACGAAGTGTACGGTACACTCGGGGCAACGGGACATTTTACCGAACAAACTCCGTATGATCCACACAGCCCCTACTCTGCTTCCAAAGCCAGTTCTGACCACCTTGTAAGAGCTTATCACGATACGTATGGTCTTCCTGTTGTCATTTCAAATTGCTCCAACAATTATGGTTCGTTCCAGTTTCCGGAAAAACTGATTCCGCTTGCGATTCACAATGTCAAAAACAACAAACCGATTCCCGTGTACGGCAAAGGTGAAAACATTCGTGACTGGCTGTTCGTGGAAGACCATGCAACTGCCATTGACCTTATCTTTCACAAAGGAAAAGTTGGCGAAACGTATAACATTGGCGGGAACAATGAATGGAAAAATATCGACCTCATTCATTTGCTTTGCGACATCATGGACAAAAAGTTGAATCGTAAAAAAGATGCTTCTGCGCAGTTGATTACATTTGTAAAAGACAGAGCGGGTCATGATTTACGTTATGCGATTGATTCATCCAAATTGCAAAACGAATTAGGATGGAAGCCTTCTCTTAAGTTTGAGGAAGGACTTGAAAAAACGGCAGAGTGGTATTTATCAAACGAAGAATGGCTGAACAGTGTGACATCCGGTGACTACAAAAAATACTATGAAAAGCAGTATGTTCATCGTTAAACGTTTCACAAGAAAACAAAGAACCCGATTATAGTTTCAGATTTTAAACAAGTTTTTATGTACGAACAATCTTTTCACACCGAATCATTAGCAGGCAAAACATTTCTTGTCACAGGCGGAACAGGTTTCATTGGCTCCAACCTGGTGGAATACCTGCTTAAACACGGTGCAGCAAAAGTTCGCGTACTTGATAATTTGTTAACGAGTAAAATAGAAAACATTCAACCTTTTTTGTCTCACCCGAATTTTGAATTCCAGGAAGGTGATATCCGTGATCTTGAAGAATGCAGAAAAGCGTGTGAAAAAATTCAATACGTTTCACACCAGGCTGCGCTTGGCTCGGTGCCACGTTCGGTGAACGATCCGATTACAACGCATGAAATTAATGCAACAGGCTTTGTAAATATGTTGGTGGCTGCACGCTACGAAAAGGTGCAGCGTTTTGTGTACGCCAGTTCATCTTCTGTGTATGGTGATCATCCTGTGTTGCCGAAGAAGGAAGACGAAACGGGAAATTTACTTTCTCCTTATGCCGTCACAAAAAAAACAAATGAATTGTATGCAGGCGTGTTTGCTTCCGTTTACAACATGCAGGTGATCGGTCTGCGTTACTTCAATGTGTTTGGCCCGAAGCAAAGTCCGGAAGGAGCATATGCCGCAGTGGTTCCTTTGTTCATTCAATCGGTTTTGAAAAATCAAGCTCCTTCGATCGATGGTGACGGAGGACAAACCCGTGACTTTACCTTTGTTGAGAATGCCGTGCAGGTCAATGTCAAAGCAATGCTCACCAACAATGTCGCTGCACTGAATCAGGTGTACAACGTGGCTGTAGGTGAACGTATTTCCATCCTTGAATTATTCAACATGATTGCTGAACTGGTAGGGTCTGATACCAAGCCTGTTCATCGCGAATCGCGTGCAGGTGACATCCGAAATTCACTTGCTGATATTTCGAAAGCAAAAGAACTGTTGGGGTACGAACCAACGGTTCGCGTAAAAGACGGGTTAAGACAAACACTCGATTGGTTCAGACAAAACAGGAAGTCTTAATTTTCACGAATGAGTTTTTTAAGAAATCTTTTTTCAGGAAAATCAAAAGGACCTGAATACCCTGCAATGACTGATTACTCGTCAGTGGTTACGGATATTCATTCGCATTTAATTCCGGAAATTGATGACGGAGTTAAATCTGAAGAAGAGTGCGCGGAGATGTTGCGCGGATTGGTAAGCCTTGGATATAAGAAGGTAGTGACAACTCCGCATAACATGACGGATCATTATAAAAACTCACCGGAGATTATTTTGGAAGGTCTTGAAAAAATAAGAGCCGTTGCTTCGCGTGAAAAAATTTCCATCGTTCTTGAAGCCGCGGCAGAATATTATCTCGATGAAGGGTTTGCTAAAAAATTATCTACGGGACAATTACTGACCATCAGCAACAAGTATCTTCTTTTTGAAATCTCGTATGTGAATCCGCCTGATAATCTGCATCAGTTGGTATTTGATATGAGTGTAGCTGGCTATAAACCTTTGCTGGCGCATCCTGAGCGTTATCCCTTCTGGTATCCAAAGTTTGATGAATACCACCGGCTCAAAGATTTGGGTGTTCTGTTCCAGGTGAACATTGGTTCCATTGCAGGCTACTACGGATTGGCACCAAAAAAAATAGCTGAGCGCATGATTGATGAAAACCTGGTTGACTTTATCGGAAGCGACCTTCACGGTGTCCGTCATTTGCAGGCCATGCAACATGCACTCAGCGAAAAATATTTGTGGAAGGTGGTTTCAAAAGGGGTTCTGAATCCAACTCTTTGATTTTATTTTCCGTGCGAGGAATCGCTTTTCATTTCGTGATCGTGATCACATTCTTTTTCCTTGTCTCCCTCTTCCATGCATCCACCTTTTCCTTCTTCATTACCTTTGCAGCAATCACGGTGACCACCCATTTCTCCGCCATGACCTTCACCACAGCCTTCTTCCATTTCATCACAATCGGAATGCATACCACCACCATGCATCATTCCCGGCATACAATGTTCAGAAGGAGTGCAAATCCCTGTATGACAAGCAAGCATGCAACCACCCCAGGCAAGCTGGCAAACGAGGTTGATTCCCGCAACGATTACAACGAGCCAGGAAATAAAGCTGAATAATTTACCGAGGTTTTCAGAACGCGTTTTCGCGAGAAGATACATTCCTGCAACCAGGGCAAGCAATGAGAATGCAATTGAGAGATGAAGATTCATAGGATAGGTTTTAGGGTTGGGTTACGAAGGTAGAACTAAATAGTTACTACCTCATGCAAAACCAACTATCGTAAAATAAAAAGGGCAAGCAATATGCTCACCCTTGACTCGAAAGAAAAATTCGAGTCAACTTGACCAACGTCCATTTTAATTAATAATAACGAGATGCGTCTTCATTTTTTCCGGGAAGCTTGCCTACCATACATCAGTTCCTGATAATTTTACTCATCCAGGTATTCTTATCGTCTCTGATGTAATAAATGCCTGAACTTAATTCCTTAATGGACACAAAGAATGTTGAACCACTTGTTCTCCAAGTTCTGATTTTCTGACCCAATGCATCAAACACGAATATGTTTTCCGGAAGGGTTGAATTCTCAATTATAAAAAGTTCATCGCTGACAGGATTCGGATAAACGATTAAACCATTTGAAATACTATGCTCACTAATTCCGGTAGGGCCCTGATAGATTTGCTGGATTTCAAGTGGAGTTAATGCGCGATTCCAAATTCCAATGTCATCCAATTTCCCATTGTAGTACGTAGATAAAGTAAATACATGTACGCCAAACCAGAGGTTAGTTGTAGCGCAAGACAAACTGCTAGGTAGACTATTTGTTTTATATCCAAGATAAACACTATCATAATAAATTTCCTGCCGTGTCCTTTTTATTACATAGGTAACCATGTGCCAACCGGTGGAAGTTGAAAAGCTTAATTCATTTCCAACCCCCGAACATCCTCTCCCGACTGTACAACGTAAACTTGTAGCTCCTACCTCGCACCCCCACCTAACTCCCGTATTATCTCCAAAAGCAATCAAATCGTTAATCCCGAAATCAGAGTTATAATTGATCCAGAAGTTGATGGAAATAGAGTCAGACAAATAACTAACTGAAGAATTGGAAATTATGTAATCATTAATTCCATCAAAATAATACGCGCTATTTGCACTTCCAAAGCGATCGGTAGTTAATGCAACACCATTCATTGGTGTTCCATTATTTCCGTTACCGCTTTCATCATTCGCGTTTCCATTAAAAGGCCACCAACCTGCAAGCCCATTTGCTGGTATGTAGAATGGTACTTGAGAAAATGAATTCAAGCCGCATAATGTGATCATTAGAATAAGTAAATGTTTTTTCATCTTTGATATTTTAATTATTTTCCATCGATATCGATGAGTTGTTAAGTAGCGCGTCATCAGAATGAAAGATGTAAGCTCCTTAAAAACCTTCGACATCCATTGTATTTCTCATTTGCATATAAAAGATCACATGACATTTGCAATCATTCGGAGTTACGCTCAATAGCATTTTTTTAAAACTATCATTTAGCAAATATAATTGTCTTTTTGACAATACCAAAAATCGCTTCTTACTGCCTGATTATGAACAGAAAAACAGGCGTCATGCACATTGGAGAAAAGATAAAGAGAATACGATCGGGAAAGGGATTGACTCAGGAAAAACTCGCATCAAAAGTTAACTTGACACGTTCCATGATTTCTCACATTGAACAAACGGGAAAAGTAAACCACTATACTTTAGTTGCCATTGTAAAAGCGTTAAACATCACCGAAAAATATCTTCACAACTTTGATGACAGCCATTTTTCCGCCAATGAAAACGATTCTACTGTTGAGTTCAACAAGACAGAAACAGAGTTGTTGCGTCAAAAATTAGAACGTATGCAAAACGAAATTAAAGTATTGAAAGACCTCATTAAATCTCAGAAAAAAATCATACACATGCTTGAGAGAAAGAGAAAAAAATGAGATCATAAAAAAACCGCTTCGGACTAACTTGAATCTATGTCAGCCTCACCGCAGCCTTCGAATCAATCGCATCACGCAGCCCGTTTCCGACAAATGCAAATGCCATGGCAAGTAACATGATGGCAAGCCCGGGAAGAATAGCAAGGTAAGCTGATCCCGGAATGATGATGTATCCGTAATTCTCCTTGATCATTCCGCCCCAGGAAGGCATAGGTGGTTGCGCACCGATCCCAAGAAAACTCAAACCTGCTTCGAGCAACACAGCAGCAGAAAAATTAGACGCTGCAATTACAATGACAGGACCGAAAATATTCGGAAGGATGTGTTTCAAAATGATACGTACGTTTCTGAAACCAAGAGCACGTCCCGCATCCACAAATTCAAATTCACGAATACTGAAAATTTGTCCGCGGACGATACGTGCCACTTCTACCCACATCGTACATCCAACGGCAATAAATACCTGTTCGAATCCCTTTCCCATCACCAGTGTAATTGCAATCACAAGTAATAAAGTCGGGATGGACCAAACAACATTAATGAGCCAGAGAATTACTTCGTCCACCCAACCTCTGAAGAATCCTGCTAACGCACCGAATGAAATACCAATTACGAGTGAAATTAAAACAGCAATCAACCCGACTGAAACAGTCACGCGTGTTCCTGCAAGTAATCGACTTAGTAAGTCGCGACCGTATCGATCTGTTCCCAGCAAATACTGTTGTGTGCTGAAATTCTCTTCGCGAATTTTATTTTGAAGAGTTAAAACATTTTCATGAATTACTTTTCCTTCCTTGGTTTTGATTTCTAATTCATCATTCCTTGATTCAGTAATTTGCTTTTTCTGTTCGACACCATATACCACTTTCGCAAGATTGATCCGCTGCTCGAGTCCGATGACAGACAAATCACCAGCAAATTCATTGTACACAATGTCGGCTCCTTCAAACCGGAAACTCCGGATCGGAATCATTTCGTACACATTTTCTCTTCCGGTAAATAGTGCAGAAAAAAAGGATTGGTTTTCAACGCGGCTTTTTTTCACCATCAGCAGTCTCACTTTGAATCCCGGGGGTTGATTGCAAACAGAGAGGTTCATTCGGTTTGCCATCGGTGAATGATCAGGCATGATCAGGTAACAAAAGATCGCAACGAAAAAAGACAGGAGAATAACTGCCATTCCGAATACAGCCAGTTTGTTCTTCAGAAATCTGCGCCAGATTTTTTTACCGGGAGATTCACTTTGCATCATGCAGAAAGATTAGCTGTCCCTGATTTGATTTCGCGTCCCTTCCATGAATAAGAAGTGAAAGGAGACACTGTACCAATGACTGAAATATAAATCATGTATATCAACTGAGCCGGCAATAACAACCAAATTAATTTTTTCCTATTGAAAAATGAAACGAGATGGTACAGGAAAATACACTCAAAGATACTTTTCAAAACGAAAATAAAAAGAAAAACCGGAATAACAGAGTGGCTAAAAAAAGAAGCAACAAACAGCATCAGTAAACCGGCATGCAACAGCCAGGCAACTCCGGCGATGACCAATGTAAATAAGCTCATCTTGGCAGAAATTTTTGAAGCCCAGCGTTTCCGTTGCTGAATCAATTCGTTCAATGAACCCGCAGCGTTTGTATAGACAATGGCATCTTTAGATTTAAGAAAATGAATTTTCGAAGAATCCCTTTTTGCAATCTTCAACATTAACTGAGTATCATCGCCTGATGCTGTTGCAGCATTGTCTGCAAAACCATTCACTTCAAAGAATATTTTTTTTGTATAGGTGAGGTTAGCTCCGTTACACATCACAGCAACCTTATTGGAAATTGCTCCCGCTCCTATTCCGATCAGTCCGATAAATTCAAGACACTGAATTTTCTCAAAACTATTTTTCTCACTGTGAAAGCAAACGGGAGCTGCAATCATATCAGGATTTTCACGTTCATAATATGAAACAATTGCGGAAAGCCAGGCGCCAGGCATTCTGCAATCTGCATCTGTCGTTACAATAAGTTCTCCGTCAGCGGTACGAATTGCTTTTTCAATGGCTTGCTTTTTATACAACACATTTCCTTGCTCATCATCGTTTGTAAGTAAGCGAATCCTGTGCCTGGGAAATTTTACGATGACTCCACGAACAACCTCTGCAGTCCGATCAGTTGAATGATCATCCACTACAATGACTTCAAACAACTCTTGCGGGTAGTTTTGACTCAACAGATCCACGAGGCAACCTTCAATAGCATACTCTTCGTTTCTTGCGGGAAGAATAACTGAAACACGTGTTCTAAGTATCGTGGATGACGAGTTAAATGTTTTTAATTTTCTCCATCCCGATAAACACCAGGTAATAAAACCACCATAGATGAGAGTTAAAATCAATAGTACAATTGAAAAATAATTCATCCGGTTTTTTGCTTTTCCAGGTTAAACATAAAAACAAAAACAGTTCCGATCAATGCCGGGAAAGCAAGGTTGATGAGCCAAAGTGAAACCGTTGCGTTGAGTACGCTCGCCGACTGATCGGTGACACGATCGAAAAAAAAAGTCGCCACCGCTCCCCTCACTCCGATTTCAGTGAGCGCAATGGTAGGAACAAGAGACATCACATAATAAATCATGGCGAGCAAAACCAGTGAAACGAAATAAGGAAGCTGAACATCAAACAAGATAAGTAAAAGATAAAACTGAGTGGTGAAAATAAAATAACGAACGGCTGCAAGCATCACCACTTTTAACAAATCTGTGTGCGAATAATAGCTGAAAACTTCGGTGTACTTTGACAAAGACTTTGTCTTGCGAAAACGGTTGAGCATTGTTTCCAGAATTGATACATTCAGAAAAAGAAACGCACATCCGAAAATAAACAAGCAAACAAGTACTGACAGACTAAGCAGGAAATAACCGTTGATCTCAACGTACGTATGTAAAAAAAACAGCAGAGCAATTGAACCCGCTACTATGGTAATAAGCAACTGGCTCAGGTTTTCGATGACTGTAATGAGTGTGGCTTTGATTCGATCATGTGCTTCAAGATGAAACACTCTTCCGGCATACTCACCAATTCTATTAGGCGTAAAGAAACTAATCGTGAGCCCGGAGAAAACTGCTTCCAGTGATCTCAAAAAAGTAATGGTTTGAATTTTCCTGATCATCATCCGCCATTTGATCGCTTCTACAGACCAGTTAAAAAACATCAAAAGAAGAATGAGGCAAAACAGGATACGTTTTGAAGAATTCGAAAAAACAGTCCGATATTCATCAAATAAATTTTGAATGTTTTCCCTTTCAAATACGCGTTTGTAAATAAACCAGACTGCTGCAACTGCAATCACAATTTTGATACTCAGGGACAGCGCGGGATTCGATTTAATTCTTTTACTTTGTTCCATTACAAACAATCTGTACTAAGGCAGGGAAGCAAGTATAGGAAAATTTATCCGTGCAGATTGTGTTACACCATTCGAAATGCCGACAACTCCGGACAGAATTATTTTAGGAATTGATCCCGGAACTACCGTGATGGGTTACGGACTCATTCAAGTGAAAGGAAATCAAATGGAGATGATTGCGCTTGGAGTGCTTCACCTCGACAAGCTCAACGATCATGCGTTGAAATTGAAAAAAATTTTCGAAAAGACGCTTTCATTGATTGACGAATACAAACCTGATGATCTTGCTATTGAAGCACCGTTCTTCGGGAAAAATGTACAGTCGATGCTGAAGCTCGGAAGAGCCCAGGGAGTAGCCATGGCAGCAGGTTTATACAGGACAGTTCCCATCTTTGAATATTCCCCGAAAAAAATAAAGCAGTCAATTACAGGAAACGGCAATGCATCAAAAGAACAAGTGGCTTCGATGTTACAAACGCTGTTGACTATTCGCGAGATGCCAAAATACCTGGATGCTACGGATGGACTTGCTGCTGCAGTCTGTCATTTTTTTCAAAATAAAAATACTGGTAGCAGTAAAAAAATTGCAGGCGGCTGGAAAGCATTTCTAAGTGCCAACCCCGAACGTGTAGCAAGTAAGTAAATGGTTTTGCTGCCAAAGCAAGTTTCGTCAACTTTGAATCTGCAGCAATCTGCTTGATATAAAACAGATCCCGATTCTCGGGATTAATTCGGCTAAGACTTTTGCTTTTTGCTTCGCACTAGCAAAAATCAAGTCTCATTAATAAATTCCTTCCTGATTTTTTCCGAAATCTCTTCCAGTTCTTCTTTTGAAACCGACAACTTCGGGTTTGCAAAATTCATGTCACTAACCCTGTTGATCGGAATAAGGTGAATGTGAGCATGCGGAACTTCAAGTCCTATCACTGCCACTCCGATTCGTTTGCATGGCACTGCTTTTTCCACAGCCCTTGAAACGCGTTTGGCGAATTGCCACAAGCCTTTGTACAATTCATCTTCCACGTTGAAAATATAGTCGACTTCTTTTTTGGGAATTACGAGCGTATGACCTTTTGCCAAAGGGCTGATGTCAAGAAAAGCAAGGTAATTTTCATCCTCCGCTATTCTGTAGCAGGGAATTTCACCATTTACGATACGGCTGAAAAGAGAAGCCATGTTTGGCTGGTTATAGAATGCTGAATAGGACGTAACTTATCTTCGGATCTCGATGATCTCAAATAATATTTTACCTGATGGAATACTTATTTCCGCTGTTTCGCCAACTTTTTTTCCAAGCAATCCTTTTCCAATTGGTGAGCTAACGGAGATCTTTCCAAGTTTCAGATCAGCTTCGTTTTCCGCAACCAGCGTATAACTCATGGTTTGGCCGTTGCTTTTATTTTTGATCTTCACCGTTGAAAGCACGAGTGCTTTTGAATTGTCGAGTTTACTTTCGTCAATGAGACGAGCGTTAGAAATTACTTCTTCCAATTTTGAAATCTTGAGCTCGAGCATGCCTTGTGCATCTTTGGCTGCATCGTACTCTGCATTTTCAGAAAGATCGCCCTTGTCGCGTGCTTCAGCAATTTGCTGCGAAATATGCGGACGCTCAACATTCCTGAGCTGATTTAATTCTTCGTGCAATCTTTTTAATCCTTCTTCGGTGTAATACTGAACTGCCATGATTATTAATACTGATTTTTACTACGGTTTACTAAAGCAAAACAAGACCCCGTTCTTCAGGGTCTTGCTAGTACACAAAGATAAATATTTTTTACAAACTGAATCTCGCTCCGAAAGAATGAGTGCCTGAGAAGGGATCTGTGGCACGGTAAGAATAATCCAGTCCAAATGATTTTCCTGATTTTCCTAACGGCACTTCAACCGTAAATCCTGCAGCAGGACCGGTAAAAACTGATGTTCGCAGGTTATCATCGAAAAGATTTTCTTCGAAGGTAAATCCTCCGCGAAGCATCAGGTAAGACTTAAATCCATATTCAATTCCTGCCGAGTATTGATCCTGGGTAAAGGAATTGGAAGTAAAGGTTGCTGCAAGAGAAACGCGGTGATCTTTCGCAGGATGTAAATCATACGTAAAGCCGATGTTTACAAGTGATGGAATTTCAAAACCCGCTGTCCGTTGTTCTATAGTAAGCTCATAACCACCGGTAGTTGTGACTCTTGTTGAAAGTCCGTCACCTCCGAAAGTCATTGGTGTTCCGACATTCTTCAATGCAATCCCGAATTTAATATTGTCCTTTTCTTCGTTGGTTCCTGTTACATATTGAATCCCTGCATCCACGGCAAAACCACCTGCACTTACATTGGAGATACTTTCATCAATCACCTTCACATTAATTCCACCATAGATACTGTTGGAAAAAATCTTCGCGTAAGAAAAATTAATGTTGATAAATCTTGGTGAAAAAGTTCCAAGGCCTCCCTGCGGATTATCAGTTGTTGTAACAGGAATATCTCCAAAATCCATTGCCATTACTGCCAGTCCCATCACACTCGACTCTCATCTTTTGTGTTAACCCGAAGGCGTTCACATTGATTTCACTTCCCTTCAGCCACTGTGTGTGAGCAAAAATAATGTCAGTCTTTTTTGTAAACGCAGTACCCGCTACATTTCCAAACATTGCCTCCAGGCCTCTTACAGACCCGGAATTTGCATTTCCCCAACCGGATGAGCGAGCCCATGGATTAATCAGCAACTCGGTTGCGCCAGCTTGTCCTGCGCGATCCGGATTACCGGCAAATAGTTTTGCAGAAGGCAGAAGTGCAATTGCTGCAGTTACCGTAAAGACGTGGATGAACTTATAGATCTGTTTCATATGATTTTGTTTCAATTAATGGAACTGATTTTTCCGGATTAGAATGTATCAAGATCAATTGGTCTGAGAACACCAAACCACTTAATAGTCTTTTCACCTATTCCCGGAGCATCAACATGAATAATATAAACACCACTTGCAATCGGAATTCCTGCTGTGTTTTTCAAATCCCATTCAAGTGCAGTTTCCAGATTTGTTTCAGGATAGATACCACCCGATGTATTATCACTGCTTACCTCACGGTTTAATGTACGAATGAGTGTTCCGCTCGGAGTGTAAATAGTAATCTTACACTTGGCGGGAAGATTTGTAATTTTTATCCGGTTATCAAGCTGGTTTGATTCATAGGATGAAAATGCATAGTATGGATTCGGAACAACGTTGATCAGATCCAATGCAGTCTTTGCTGTTGCAAGATCATTCTTTGTAGGAACAAGGTCGTCCGTATTGAATTGATAAAATGGAAGGGTCTCGTTGGCAGGAACAGCATCAGTCTGGTATTTCGAATAAGGTTTTGCAACACGAATACGAACCGTAGCTGTTGTTTCTAAATTCGAATGAGCGCTGCGCAGCAACGGATAACCAACCCACATGCAGGAACCCCATGCTTTTTTAATATTCGTGAGTGAATTCGGATTTTTCAAATACACACTTAAAGCCTGGCAACTGTCATAAAGTGGAAGGTTAAGAGTTTTGTCAGGACCGAATACATACACTACATGCCTGCCGCCAAGTATATAAAATACGGAGTCAGGATTATACGACCAAACACCAGAACCTGCAATGGTAGAAGTAGGATTCCACTTCATA
>JAYTXY010000172.1:0-17746 GCA_043742705.1 Bacteroidota bacterium | reverse complement strand
ACTGGGCCAACTTCAGCTCACCCTCAGCCACAATCATCTCAGTCGCAGTTTTAACCGGCATATGGTTTTTCATGCAACAACACTTTGAAATTGTGCCTTCGAGCAACTTTATCCATTACATCCATCAGCAATGCATTGTGGTCAACAGCAAGATTAATTTCTTCGAACACGGGAGCACATTCAAATTGTGAAGGAGCCACTTCATTGTGACGAGTCTTCAAAGGAATTCCCAGCTTAAAAGCTTCAATCTCGAAATCATACATGAATGCATAAGCTCGTTCAGGGATTGATCCGAAATAATGATCTTCCAACTGTTGACCTTTTGCGGGAGCATGGCCAAACACCGTTCGCCCTGTTATTGCCAGATCCGGTCTTGAGTTGAAAAGAGCTGTATCAACCAGGAAATATTCCTGTTCCACACCCAATGTTGCAAACACCTTCGTTACGTTTTTGTCGAAGTACTGGCAGACTTCAACTGCAGCTTTATCTAATACATGAAGCGCTTTCAGCAGTGGAGCTTTATAGTCAAGCGTTTCCCCTGTGTATGAAACAAAGATGGTTGGAATACACAATGTTTTTCCGTTCGCACTTTCAATGATAAATGCCGGTGAGCTCGGATCCCATGCAGTATATCCGCGTGCCTCAAAGGTATTCCGGATGCCTCCGCTCGGAAAGCTGGATGCATCGGGTTCTTGCTGGGCAAGCGCCCCACCTGAAAAATGCTCTAATGCCTTTCCATCGAAGGAAACTTCAAAAAAAGAATCGTGCTTTTCTGCGGTGCTGCCGGTGAGTGGCTGAAACCAATGTGTATAATGAGTTGCACCCTTCAAAGTTGCCCACTCTTTCATTCCCAAAGCGATCTGATCAGCAACTTTTCTGTCGATGCGTTCACCATGTTCAATCGCTGCCATTACAGCATTAAAAGCTTCCCTTGGAAGGAACTTATGCATTGTGTCTTTATTAAACACGTTCATCCCGAAATAATCGGAGACTTTGTTTGAAGGAGGCGTGACTTTAACCGGTTGACGGTTTACAGTGTGTTCAAGCGCACGGAAACGGAGGTTACTCATATAATTTTTTATTTTTTAATGACTATTTGATATTTTTAGTAATTTTTTGACAAACATAGCAATAAAATAGGGGTCGTGTCAAGAAAAACATATCATTTTTTGCTAACACCCCCATTAAATATACAATTATCTAATATAAACAGTTTTTTTAAATTGAAGAATCAAGAGGCTAGAACCAAGAATCAAGAGGAAGTCAATAGAAATCTGTAGTGCGGGATGGAAACTTTGAAAAGCAAAAACCCCTGCCGAGGCAAGGGTTAAGAAAATTTTTCAGATAAAGATAATCCGAATTGACCGTCAAAATCAGTCTTTGAACTCTGAACTAACAA
Source organism: Bacteroidota bacterium (assembly GCA_043742705.1). Lineage (GTDB taxonomy): Bacteria > Bacteroidota > Bacteroidia > AKYH767-A > 2013-40CM-41-45 > JAPLDA01. Next base: position 16,347 of record JAYTXY010000172.1, on the reverse strand, counting down.
CTTTGAACTATTTTCCCATCTTCTTCAAAAAACGAACATGAGATGCAATTGCATGTACAACCGTTGGCTGCTCTATATAGACAATACCATATTCAGCACAAACGTTACGAACGATCCGGCTTAGCTCAGGATAGTACACATGTGATATTTTCGGGAATAGATGATGCTCAATCTGGTGATTCAATCCGCCTGTAAAAAAACCGACAATCCTGTTTCTCGTAGCGAAGTTGGCAGTCGTTACCAATTGGTGAATCGCCCAGTCATTTTCCAGTGTGTGTGTTTCAACTTGTGATTCAACAAACTCAACATGTTCAACTGCGTGAGCAAGCTGAAATACAACACTGATGATCATCCCCGTAGTAAACGAGAAGATCAGGTAACCAATGATCAGTTGAGTTGCGCCTACGAACATAATAGGAAGTACAATGAAGGTAAAGACGTACAAAATTTTTGTCACCCAAAAACCAATGTGTGTTTTAAGATCGATGTGAATCTGATCTTTAGCACCGATACGTCTCGAGAAATATTTCTGAAAGTCGAGCAGGAAAATCCAGGAGATGTAGGTAAATCCGTAAACTAAAAACCAGTAGATGTGCTGGTATTTGTGCATCTTCCTTTTGCGCTGCGTGTTGCACATCCGAAGGAATGGTTCATTGGAGATATCATCGTCATGTCCGTCAATGTTGGTATAGGTATGATGCACCATCACATGTTTGATATTCCAGAAGAATGCGCTTCCTCCAAGTAGGTTCAAGGTAAGTGCCGCAAAGCGATTCACTGTTTTATTAGTAGAGAAGCTGCCGTGACTTCCATCGTGCATGATATTGAAACCGATGCCGGCTGTTGTGATGCCGAGAAGCACGCACAACAGGATGCTCCATAAGGCACCTGGTGTAAAGAAGACAAGCATGATGTATGTTGCTGCAAATGCGGACAACAACAATCCTGCTTTCAAATGTAAGCGCACATCACCGTGCTGATTGATCTTCCGTTCACTGAAATAGGTATTTACTTTGTTTTTCAGATCAGCATAAAATGTTGACTGACTTTGAAATTTAACCTGGCTCATTTTTTATTTTTTAGAAGTTCGATTGAATTACGACACTTCGTTTTTTACTTTGACTTGCTTACCAACGACCTGCCGGTTTCGGAGATCTCTTTCTCTTCTTATCTCCGGAATAGCTGTCTTTCTTCTGATACGGTTTTTCTCCCCAGCCTTTTTTCTCTTTCGATTTTTTTCCGCTGAAACTTTTGCGTTCGCCACCGGAACCTCCGGCTCCTGAAATTTCCACTCTCACTTTTCTTCCGTTGAAAACTTCTCCGTTGAAAGACTCCATTGCTTTTGGCAACGTAGCTTCTCCTAATTCGATAAACGAATACACTCCTTTAATATCAATCCGTCCCACATCTGCTTTCTTCGCGCCTGTCATGTCAATTACATACTCCAACATGGTGTCGCGATCAAATCCATCTACAGATCCAAGGTTGATGAACATTCTCGGAGCTGATGAACGGTAACTTTCTCCTCCGCTGCCTTCTCTTCTTCCCTTGTGAGCAATGTCAACATTCAGATCCGGTGCATTGCGGTAATAATCAAGAAAACGATTGAACTCAATGCTGACCATTCTCTTAATCAAATCTTCTTTTTCCAGATCCTGAAGTTCTTCATAGATGGAAGGAAGATATTTTGCAATTCCCTTTTCGTTGACTTCAACGTTGTGAATTTTTTTCATCAGCTTCATGAGCTGTTGTTCACACACATCCACAGCAGTCGGAATTTTCGACAAATGAAATTTCCTGTTGATCTTTCTTTCTATCTGGCGAATCTTATCGAGTTCTCTTGTATTGACGAGAGCAACAGAAATTCCTGATTTCCCTGCCCGAGCTGTTCTTCCGCTGCGGTGAGTATAATTCTCAACTTCATCAGGAAGGTTGTAGTGAATAACGTGTGTTACATCGTTCACATCAATTCCCCTGGCTGCAACATCAGTCGCTACCAGCATTTGCAGCGTGCGGCTACGGTAGCGTCCCATTACTTTATCACGTTGTTGCTGACTTAAGTCGCCATGCAAAGCATCGGCATTGTATCCGTCCTTAATGAGGTTCTCTGCTATACGTTGTGTATCGATTTTGGTTCGGCAGAAAATGATTCCGAAAATTTCCGGCTCTGCATCCAGTATCCGTTTCAACGAAGCATAACGATCGCGTTCATGAACAACGTAGTAGTGATGCTCTATATTTTCAGCGCTTTCGTTCTTGCGTCCGACTGTTAACTCAAACGGATTGGTCATGTAATTCGCAGCGATGCTCCGAACTTCCTGAGGCATTGTAGCCGAAAAGAGCCACACCTTTTTTCCTTCCGGAGTATGACTGAGAATTTCATCAATGTCTTCCTGGAAACCCATGTTCAGCATTTCATCTGCTTCATCGAGCACCACGTAACGGATGGTTTCCAGTTTAATCGCTCTTCTTCCTATCAGGTCAATCAAACGACCGGGAGTTGCAACGATAATCTGTGCACCTCTTTTTATCTGGCGAATCTGGGTATCAATACTGGCACCACCATAAACGGCAACAATGTTGGCGCCCTGATGGAACTTGCTGTACGTCAGCATGTCTTTCGAAATCTGAACACAAAGTTCGCGTGTCGGTGCAAGGACCAAAGCCTGGGTAGTTGGTTTGTTAAAGTCAACCAACTCAATCAACGGAAGCCCGAAGGCTGCAGTTTTTCCGGTGCCGGTCTGGGCAAGACCAACAAAATCTTTTTCATCAGAAAGTAAAACGGGAATCGCTTGTTCCTGAATGGGTGTTGGCTGTTCGAAACCAAGTTCTGCGATCGCCTTCAAAGCCTTTTCGCCAACTCCCAATTCGATAAATGAACGCATGTATAAGTATTAAAATGAGCGGCAAAGTTACATTTAAAAAACGGATGGGCAAGGTGGAAGTTGTGTACGTATTTGAACAGTTTGGCAGAAAAGGAGAAGGTGGGAGAGTGGGCGAGTGAGAAAATGGGAAAGTGTGAGAACGGGAAGTTGATTGAGTTAATTCAGTTAAATAAGTTGATTGGTTCTATTCCTGCATCTTCACATTTACTCATTTCGAATTTGCACATCTTCTCACTCGCCCACTTTCTCACTTTCACTCTTCTCTTCCGGTTTGGAAACAGGTGGCTCACTTTTAGGAACAGAAGCATCGCGAATCTCGCGTTCGATTCCGTTCATGGCATCTTTGAATTCACGAGTCGCTCTTCCCAGGCTTTTGGCAATGTCCGGAACTCCTTTCGCTCCGAAAAAAAGAAGCACCACGAAAGCGATCAGGATAAATTCTGATCCACCTATGTTGAAAATGAGCAAATGATTCATTTGAATTGAAGATTGAAAAATGAATATTGAATAATGTGTAAAGGTAATTCTTTAGATGAAGAAGTTGAATGAAGGAATAATGTACAACTCGCTGCTCAAAATTAACAAATGATTCCGGCGAAGTAATAAAAAAAGCTCATCGTTTCCGGTGAGCTTTGAATTCTATAATTAACAGAAACTATTCTTTTTCTTTTTTCGCGAAGTCAACAACAATCGGAGTTGCAATACAAATAGAAGAATACGTTCCGATTACAATTCCGATCAACAATGCAAACGTGAACCCTCTAATTACTTCTCCACCGAAAATAAAGATGGCAAGGAGTACGAAGAAGATAGTGAGTGATGTATTGATCGTTCTGCTAAGCGTTGCATTCAACGCATCGTTGATAACTTTCTTCTGATCCTTTGCATGATGATGCACCCCAACGAACTCCCGGATACGGTCAAACACCACAACTGTATCAGTCATCGAGTAACCCATTACCGTTAAGATCGCTGCAATAAACGCCTGGTCAATTTCCAAAGAGAATGGAAGAATACCGTTGAAGATAGTGTATAACGAAAGTACAATCAACACATCATGAAACAAGGCAATCACGGCACCTAATCCATACTGCCATTTTCTGAAGCGGATAAAAATGTAGAGGAACATCATGGCACAAGAAATCAAAATAGCCCATACAGCAGACGCTTTAATATCATCGGCAATGGTTGGTCCTACCTTTTGCGAACTGAGCACTTCATATTTACTGCCCACAGTTTTCAATCCTTCATCCAGCTTCGCAGCAACCTTTTGTTCAGCATCCGGTGATTGATCATCGATCAAATAGCTGGTGGTAATTTTCACCTGGTTTCCGCTGCCGAATGTTTTTACTTCCGGTGATTTTGTAAACGGAACTTTCAAAGCATCAATCACCTGAACCGTTGAAATGTCCTTGCCTTTTTCAAAACGAACAACATACGTTCTTCCACCCTGGAAATCCACACCGAAGTTTAATCCCTTCATGCTGAAGGCAACAATTCCGGCAATAATAATGAGACTGGAAAAGATGTAATATGTTTTTCTTTTCTCCACGAAGTTGATGTGAATATTCTTGAATGCTCCTTGTGTGTATTTATTCCAGAACGTGAGCACTTTGTTTTTGCCGAGCATCCATTCAAAGATCAACCTTGAAATGAAGATTGCACAGAAGAGAGAAGAAAGAATTCCGATGATCAATGTTGTAGCAAAACCTTGTATTGGTCCGGTTCCGAATGTGTAAAGAATGATCCCAAGCAACAACGTTGTTACGTTGGAGTCAATGATGGAAGAGTATGCATGTTTAAAACCATCGGAGACGGCAAGTCGCACGCCTTTACCCAAACTCAACTCTTCACGCACACGCTCGAAGATGAGGATGTTTGCATCGACTGACATACCAATTGTAAGTACGATACCTGCAATACCAGGCAATGTAAGTACGGCACCAAGTGAAGCAAGTACGCCCATAATGAAGAATACGTTTGCGAACAACGCTGCATCAGCAACCCAACCCGCATTTCCGTAATATGAAATCATGAACAACAAGACGAGGATAAGAGCGATTACGAAAGAGAGTAAACCGGAATTGATGGCTTCCTGACCAAGTGTAGGACCTACTACAGTATCTTCTACAATTCTTGCAGGAGCGGGAAGTTTACCGACTTTAAGAATGTTTGATAAATCGTCTGCTTCTTCCAAAGAAAAATTACCGGTGATAGAAGAGTTTCCTCCGGAAATTTCCTGGATTACATTCGGATAAGAATAAACATAATCATCAAGTACCACGGCAATAGAATGGTTCACGTTATCATGCGTCAACCGTTTCCAGATACGAGCACCTTCAGCATTCATGCTCATGGAAATTTCCCAGTTGTCGGTGAACTGACCTTTCATTTTACGGGCATCTGTAATGGCAGAACCATCGAGCGGAGCAACGCGATCACGCGCAGGCATTTTAATCGCAACCAACTGAACAACTTTTCCTTCTTTGTCAATTGGTTTAACCGACCACAATGCTTTGAATTCTTTCGGGAACTTGGAACGAACCTGCTCCATGGCGAAATAACGGTTTACCTTGCCTGTATCTTTAACCAACGCTGAACCAATCACCGGTCCTTTGCGAAGTTCCTGCTGATTTTTTTCATTCTGCTGAATTGCCGGATAAAGCACAGCGAACAACGGGTTTTCTTTCGCAAACTGTTCCTGTGTTTTAGGAGCATTCGTACTGTCCTTCTTTGCAGTTGTATCTTTTTCTTCTTTGTTAAGCTGAGACATCAACCCATTCTTCTTGGTTGAATCAGCAGATGCTGAAGCATCCTTTAATGTATCATTTCTGGTAGCTAATGCGTTCGGATCAAGCGAATCTTTTCCCATTGCAGTAACACTATCGCTGAGGCCGATGAGCTTGAGAACTTTGTTGGTTTCCTCAAGCAATGGATACATATCTCTATTATCATAAGTCTCCCAGAATTCAAGCTTCGCAGTTCCCTGTAACAATTTACGAACGCGATCCGGTTCTTTGATGCCGGGAAGTTCAACAAGAATTCTTCCGTTTCCGATTTTCTGAACGTTTGGTTGAGCAACTCCGAATTTATCAATACGGGTTTTTAAAATCTGGTAGGTACGATCGAAGGCAGCATCTGCCTCTGCTTTTATCACCTTCATTACTTCAGGGTTTGCTGAACTGAAGTTGATTTTATCCTGCAATTCTTTTGTAGCAAAAATAGCTGCCAGTTTTGCATTCGGATCAAGTTTCTGGAACTCTTCACCGAAAAGTGTAACGAAATCTTTCTGGCTGTTTACCTGAGCTGCCTGTGCATTTGCAATCGCCTTATTAAAAGTAGGATCAGCAGAATTATTCGCCATTGCACGAATCAGGTCAACCAATGACACTTCCATGGTTACGTTCATTCCGCCTTTCAAGTCAAGACCAAGGTTGATCTCATTTTCCTTGCACTCGCGGTATGTATAATTCTTTACCAGAATGTTATAAACCGGAACTGTAGAAATTGAATCGAGGTATGCCTTCTCTTTTACAGGATCGCCATTTGAAAACTCTTTCGCTTTGTTTTCCCAGTGTTTTGTAACAAATGTGAATGACAATTGGTAGAGGCAAACAAGCGCCATAGCTACCGCAAAAAATTTAACTGCACCTTTACTTCGCATGTATTTTTGATTTAAATATTAGGTTCATTTTTTTGAGCCTGCAAACGTACAGGAATTTTGCAAAAACACCAAGGATTGTGAATCAAAATTCCCAACCAATTAATTTGATTTCAAGAATTAAAGCGGAATTGTCAGTCTGATAGGAGCTAAATCAAAAAAGAAAGCCGGGAAGTAATTAAACACCCGGACAGAAAAATTACGATTTACCCTGAGATTGAACTCTTTACAGGTTATTGATAAAATGAATAATTAAAAGTACTGCCAGGATAATCATACTCGTTATCATGGCGAATCCCATTTGTCTTGCTTCTTTCGTTTTCATTTGTTTCGTTATTTAATGCGGATGATTGATTGTTTTATTGGGCGGATGAGTTAATTCCGGACGATTCATCGATCTGTCGGTTCGCGAGATGAAACTTATTGTAATGAACAACATAACATAAAAGAGAAATACGGTAATAAGATCAACAACGGATTCAGGAATCCCTAAAAATTTCCTTTGACCAGTAGTTGCGTCAGCCATGTTGTTTGTCGGGTATAGCTCTTCCATAATTTGTCGTTCGGTTTGATTTACTAATACGTCCAGTGAGCCCGAATTCTTCATCATAACCTTGTGGTTTTCCAAAAATGTAAGAAGTCAACTGAACTCGAAGAGCCTGCAATGGCAACAGTGACTGAAAACCAGAATTCATCCTGTTTTCGTTGAGATCTTTTCGAAAGGATGAAAACCATAGTTGTAAGAATTTCCTGTTGTGATTTCCATCTGATGAAAAGAACTTCAATTCATCAGTTTATCCAATGAATATTTCAAAACTTTTCTTCGTTAAAAATGAATTCGCTCGTTTGATTGCTGCGTGAACGAAAGGATTTAAAGCGTTAATCCGGACTAAAGAATTAACCTTTTTCATACATTTGCTCTCTTAAAATCTCAACGTATTCACCCGTTAAAAAATAATTTTCCAAACCATGGCTTTTGATTTCGACATGATAAAAGCAGTGTATCAGCGATTCCCTGAGCGAATTGCAACTGCAAAAAAAACACTCGGTCGTCCGCTTACGCTGACTGAAAAAATTCTCTATTCACATTTAACGGAAGGACTTGTTTCAAAAGCATACGAGCGTGGAAAATCCTATGTAGATTTCAATCCCGATCGCGTTGGTATGCAGGATGCAACAGCTCAAATGGCATTGCTACAGTTCATGCAGGCAGGAAGACCGAAGGTTGCTGTTCCTTCCACAGTTCATTGCGATCACTTAATACAAGCAAAGGTTGGAGCAAAAGAAGATTTGAATACTGCACTGGATAAGAATAAAGAAGTCTATGATTTTCTTGCATCCGTTTCTAATAAATACGGAATTGGTTTCTGGAAAGCAGGAGCCGGAATTATTCACCAGGTAATTCTTGAACAATATGCATTTCCCGGAGGATTGATGATCGGAACAGATTCTCATACGGTAAATGCAGGAGGATTGGGAATGATTGCCATCGGTGTTGGTGGTGCTGATGCCTGCGATGTAATGGCAGGACTTCCGTGGGAATTGAAATTCCCAAAACTCATCGGTGTAAAACTCACCGGAAAATTAAGCGGATGGACTTCTTCCAAAGACATCATTCTAAAAGTTGCAGGTATACTTACTGTAAAAGGAGGAACCGATGCAATCCTGGAATATTTCGGTGATGGTGCTGATTCACTTTCCTGCACAGGCAAAGGAACAATCTGCAACATGGGCGCAGAAATCGGAGCAACTACTTCTGTTTTTTGTTACGATAAAAAGATGGGCGATTACCTGAAGGGAACTGGAAGAGCAGATGTTGCATCAGAAGCCGATAAAATTTCAGAACATCTTCGTGGTGATAAAGAAGTGTATGCGAATCCTGAAAAATACTTCGATCAGGTAATTGAAATTAATCTTTCAGAACTGGAACCACACATCAACGGTCCGTTCACACCGGATTTAGCATGGCCGATTTCGAAATTTGCAGCAGCAGTAAAAGAAAATAATTGGCCCGATGAACTTGAAGTAGGTCTCATCGGCTCATGCACCAACTCAAGTTACGAAGACATCACGCGTGCTGCATCGGTTGCAAAGCAGGCGCTGGACGCAGGATTGAAGACGAAGTCAGAATACACTATCACTCCGGGATCAGAACAAGTACGTTATACTGTAGAGCGTGACGGTTACCTCGGAATCTTTGAAAAAGTTGGCGGAGTTGTTTTGGCTAATGCATGTGGACCATGTATTGGTCAGTGGGCAAGACATCGTAAAAGCGGTGAGCCGAAAAACTCGATCATCACGTCCTACAACCGAAATTTTGCAAAACGAAATGATGGTGATCCAAACACACATGCTTTTGTTGCTTCTCCGGAAATTGTAACAGCGTTGGCGATTGCCGGAAATCTAACATTCAATCCGCTCACTGATTTTCTTACCAATGCAAAAGGAGAAAAAGTAAAACTGAAAGAGCCGGAAGGAATTGAAATGCCGTTGAAAGGTTTTGCAGTGGAAGATGCCGGCTACCAGGAGCCCGCGAAAGACGGAAGCAATGTTCAGGTAAAAGTTTCTCCTACATCTGACCGTTTGCAATTACTCGATCCGTTTCCGGCATGGGAAGGAATGGATCTGAAAGGATTGAAACTGCTCATCAAGGCAAAAGGAAAATGTACAACTGATCACATCAGCATGGCAGGACCATGGCTGAAGTTCCGCGGGCATCTCGACAACATTTCAAACAACATGTTGATTGGAGCGATCAATGCATTTAACGATAAAACTGATTCTGTAAAAAATCAACTCACCGGTTCATATGATTCTGTTCCGCAAGTTCAACGCGCATACAAAGCAGCTCGGATCGGATCGATTGTAGTTGGCGATGAAAATTACGGTGAAGGTTCTTCGCGTGAACATGCAGCAATGGAGCCGCGTCATCTTGGTGTTCGTGCCATTCTCGTAAAATCATTTGCGCGTATTCACGAAACGAATTTAAAAAAGCAGGGAATGCTTGCGCTCACGTTTGCGAACAAAGAAGATTACAACAAGATCAAGGAAGATGATACGTTTGATATTCTCGGTCTTACAGAATTTAAACCGGGAGTTCCGTTGAAAGTTGTTTTGCATCATAACGATGGCGATCATGAAATTATTACCGTGAATCAGACTTACAATGAAAACCAGATCGAATGGTTTAAGGCGGGAGGCGCATTGAACATCATTCGTTCTCAAGTTAGTTTGAGTTAAAACAAATTCGGATTACGAATTTTCAGTACTACAGTTTTTTTTCAGGGAATTACCTGCCAGAATGTTTCAACCTGAAAACCGTTCTGTATAAATTCTCGTTTGTTCTTGAAAATAAAAACAAGAATATTATGAAACTGTTCACACTCTTAATTATTGCACTCGTGGCGATCTGCTTCACGTCATGCGCACAAAATACTCCAAAGCAAAATCAAAAAACTACAACTATGGAAACCAAACCTACTGACGACAAAGTAATAAAGACCGATGAAGAGTGGAAGAAAGAACTCACTACAGAACAATACGAAGTCGCACGCAAGCACGGCACGGAGCGGGCGTTCACAGGCGAGTACTGGGACAACCATGAAAAGGGAATGTACAACTGTGTGTGTTGCGGAGAACCTTTATTCAACAGCGATACAAAGTTTGAATCAGGAACAGGCTGGCCAAGTTTTTATGCTCCCGTTGATCAACACAACGTGGATGAAATAAAAGATTCCACTTTTGGAATGGTGAGAACGGAAGTAACGTGCCATCGTTGCGGAGCACATCTTGGACATGTGTTTGATGATGGACCGAAACCAACTGGACTTCGCTACTGTATGAACTCTGCATCGCTGAAGTTTGAGAAAAAGTAATTCTTATGATCCTGTAAATTAGCTGTAGTGGCTTGTTTGCAGGATTATATTTTTTGAAAGACTTTAGATACAAGATGCAAGAGTCAGGAATCAAGACAAAAAATTTGCTCATCTAACCATTTCGTTCATTCGGATATTCGAATGAATTCGTTATTCGATACTGGCAAAAGCAGCCACAGGCAAGTGTTCCAGAGAGTCAAAAAAAAATTCAGAAAATTATTTTTTTGTTGCAGCGCTCAAACACATTGCTGCCATTGGTTTTTAGCTGAAAGTTATTAACAAACACTATGTTTTATTAACAATCCGGAGTGTTGTCGTTACAGACACCTTGATTTGTCTATACATTTACTGACGATAAGTTAATCAAGTATTAATCATTTAAACAATTAGCAAAATGAACAAAGGTGAATTAGTTGATGCAATGGCATCAGAAGCAAAAATCACGAAAGCAGATGCTTCAAGAGCTCTCGAGGCTTTCATGAATGCTACAACCAAGTCTTTGAAAAAAGGCGACAGAGTTGCTTTGGTTGGTTTCGGTACTTTTTCTGTAGCGAAAAGAGCTGCAAGAAACGGACGCAATCCGCAAACCGGTAAGCCAATTAAAATTGCTGCTAAAAAAGTAGCAAAGTTCAAAGCTGGTGCTGAATTAGCTTCTAAAGTTAGATAAGCTGTTCAGTGAAGAAAACAAAACCCTGTGAGCGATCACAGGGTTTTTTTTATTGTCAAAAATTAAATTCTGAAATTATTCTCCTTTGAAAACAGGTTTTCTCTTTTCAAGAAATGCTTTCACTCCTTCTTTGTAGTCGTAGGTGTTTGCTGCCTCTACTTGTAAATCGCGCTCGCGATCGAGTTGTTCATCGAGCGTGTTGAAGTGAGATTCGTTCAACAATTTTTTTGTCAGCGCAATTCCCTTTGTCGGCATTTGAGAAAGTGTTGTCGCACAGTTCATCGCTTCTTGCTGTAAAAGTTCATCAGCAACAACCCTGTAAATCATTCCCATCTGTAACGCATCGTTCGCAGGAACTTTATCTCCAAGCATCATCAATGCAGAAGCGCGTTGCCATCCGATTAAACGGGGAAGAAAAAAAGTTCCACCGTTATCAGGCACCAAACCTATTTTAGAAAATGCCTGGAGAAACGAAGAAGAGGATGCTGCAATCACAACATCACATGCTAATGCAATGTTTGCTCCTGCTCCGGCAGCAACACCATTCACTCCGCACACAACTGGCTTTTCAAGAGCACGAATTTTTTTGATGATCGGATTGTAATGCTCTTCTACAATTTTCCTGATTCCCGGACCGTTCGGATCGCTGGCTTCACCAAGATCTTGCCCCGCACAAAAAGCTTTTCCTTCACCGGTGATGTAAACTGCGCGAACCGTTTTATCTGCTGCAGCATCATCCAAAGCTTTCTGCATCTGCAAAGCCATCTCGCGGTTGAAGCTGTTGAATTTATCGGGGCGATTTAACTTTATTATCAGAACCGAATTTTCTCTCGTAGTCAATATATAATTATTCATGTTCATTATTTATATTTCCCATCACAAAGGCCGTTTACGACAACTGAATTTTGTTCTATCAACTTTCGGTGGATTTTCAGGATCGAAATCATACGAAACACTAATAAGGTAATAGGCTGCTCTAAATCTTTCAATGGGCGATTTATCTTTCCAGAAAGCATTTTGGTTTTGCTCTTCAACTTTACCCATCTTAAATTTAGTCCTGTCTAAACGATACATGTTCAATGACATTTAAAATAATCAAAAGGCTCTTTGCAATCGAGACAGCGATACAATGCTTTGCAGGCAGTAGATCCAAACTGACTAATTAATTCTGTTTTTGAGGAACGACAGCGAGGACAAAGAATCACTTTTGGATGAAGTGAAAGTGAGTTCTTATCAAGTGAGGTTTTTTCAGGCGGAGCAATTCCATAAGCACGAAGTTTCTCTTTCACTGCTTCGCTGAGCCAATCCGTTGTCCATACAGGTGAATACACAACCTTTATCTCTGCATCAATTCCTTTTTCTTTCAGTAAGGAAATAATATCAAGCTCGATTGCTTTCATCGCAGGACAGCCGTTGTAAGTTGGAGTAATGCTCACGATTATTTTGTCGCCAACAATCTCGACATCTCTTGCAATTCCCAATTCAACAATGCTGATCACCGGAATTTCAGGATCAGGAATTGAAGACAACAGATCCCAGATCATTTCGGATTGCAAATTTAAAACTGCGGATTTTGTTTTCATTACCATTGCGCTCCCGGAAATGCTCTTGTAAGCGATTGCATTTCCGCCAACATGTGTCCGAGATATTCGGTATGCTTTCCTTCCCTGCTTCCGCGAATCATGAATGCATTTTCCGGAATCGAAAGTGTAGCATCAGTAAAAATTTCTTTCACTTTCTTTTCCCAGGAAGATCTAATCGCTGAAAGATCAACGGCAATTCCTTCTTTGATCAATGCAGCATCCACCTCATCCATGTCAAACATATCGCCGGTGTACATCCAAAGATCATCCAAAGCATCCACTATCCGCTGACGACTTTCTTCTGTTCCGTCACCCAAACGTTTTACCCACTCACTACTGTGGCGAAAATGGTATGTAACTTCCTTCAACGACTTTTCTGCAAGAGCAGCAATCGTTTTGTCTTTCGAATTTTTTAATTCAGTGAAAAGGAAATATTGAAACGTGCTAACTAAAAACTGTTTCAAAATTGTCTGACCGAAATCACCATTGGGTTGCTCTGCAAGAAGGAGATTTCTGAATTCACGTTCTCCTCGCATGTAAGCGAGATCATCTTCGCTTCTTCCCTTTCCTTCCACTTCTCCTGCATATTTCAAAAAAGCGACAGCCTGCCCGATTTCATCAAGTGCAATATTGGTCAATGCAATGTCTTCTTCCAGAATGGGTCCGTGACCGCACCACTCACCCAATCGCTGACCGAGGATGAGGCTTGTATCGCCCAATCTCAAACAATATTCAAAAAGAAAATTTCGATTTACAGTATTCATTTTTAGGTCTCAATATTCAATCTTCAATTTTCAATATTCAATCCAAGGTAATTCCAGCAGTCTTGTAAAAATTCGGATTGCGATAAATCTTGTCATTCGCCGGATCAAAGAATGCTCCGACATCTTCCGGAGTGCTTGAAACAATGGCAGTGGAAGGAACCACCCAAATGCACATCGCTTCCTTTCTACGTGAGTAAACATCGCGCGCATTTTGCAATGCCATTTCTTTATCAGGCGCATGAACACTTCCCGCATGTTCGAACGGTGCACCAAATTTCTTTTGTGTAAAAACTTCCCAAAGGGGCCACTGTGTATCGCTCATGGTATTCTGTTATCTTTTCTGCAATTGATGAATGAAAAAATTAAGCAGCAACGGATTTCTCAGCACGCTTCTTTGCATACGCTTCGGCTGCATCGCGCACCCATCCACCGTTTTCATGCGCCTGCCTGCGTGTTTTCATCCTTTCCTTATTACAAATGCCGCGACCGTTGATCACATTTTTAAATTCTTCCCAGTTTATTTCTCCAAACTCATAATGCTTTGTCTCAGAATTCCATTTCAGTTTCGGATCAGGAATTTTCAATCCAATGTTCTCTGCCTGCGGAACTGTGCGATCAATAAATCGCTGACGTAATGTATCATTCGAATGAATCTTCACTTTCCATCGCAACAACTCATCGCTGTGAGGTGACTCCGCATCATGCGGACCGAACATCATCAATGAAGGCCACCAGAAACGGTTGATTGAATCCTGCGCCATTTCTTGTTGTTCCTTTGTCCCTTTCATCAGCGTTGCAAGAATTTCATAGCCTTGCTTGTGATGAAAATTTTCTTCCTTACAAATACGAACCATGGCGCGAGCATATGGTCCATAAGAACCTTTCGCAAGTGCCGTTTGATTAACAATAGCAGCACCGTCTACCAGCCAGCCGATAGCACCCATATCAGCCCAACTCAATGTCGGGTAATTAAAGATGGAAGAATATTTTGCTTTCCCTGTTAGAAATTCTCCAACGAGTTCTTCGCGTGACACATTCAATGTTTCGGTTCCGCTGTAGATGTACAAACCATGTCCTGCTTCATCCTGAACTTTAGCAAGGAGTACAGCCTTTCGCCTTAAACTTGGAGCACGTGTAATCCAGTTTCCTTCAGGAAGCATTCCTACAATTTCGCTATGCGCATGCTGACTCATCATACGAATCAACTGCTTACGATATCGTTCAGGCATCCAGTCTTTCGGCTCGATGACTTCTCCTTTGTCTATCCGTTCCTGAAACTTTTTTTCCAATTCCTGTTCGCTCATTTGATCTACAATTATCTTGTTCAAAATTGCTTATTCATTTTCTTCTACACAATGACGAAAATCATTCTATATCTTAAGCCCTGATATAATCACCCTTCCACCTCTTGATTGACTTTTTGATTTCATCGGGAGTCAGTTGTCTTTCCGCTGCTTCTTTTGCAAGTACAACAAATTCATCATCGGGAGCGAAACGCAACGAAACGATTTGATTCATATGAAGACGGATATCCAATGGCTTTCCAGTCAGAATAAAATGGCGAAAATTTTCTTCAGCACGAATTGCTCTGTCACGCGAACGTAACGAGGAATTACGAAACATAAAGAAACCCATGACCAGGTATATATTGACTGCTACCAAGAGCGATGCTGAATAAAGATTGCTTTCGTTTTCAAGTGATTCAATCAGGTTCACAACCGATCCGATGGCTGTGCAAAGAATCAATCCAAACATGATAAAATGAAACAAAGGAATGTCATGCCTGTGGTTTGAGTAGCTCTGTTTTTTCACGCTAAAAAATTTTATGTAACAAAGCTATAACTTTTGATAAAGCCCACCAAATATCAGTACGAATTACAAATCCCACAGGATTGCGGGATGAATTTACGAATCAGAAAGAGAAAGTGTGAGAGTGTGACGACAAAAGGGCCTTGATTCCTGACTCTTGCATCTTGTGTTTAAAAAGGATTCAGATTTTTTCACTTAATTGCACACTTTGTAACCTCCTCAAACGCCTGCGACAAGAGACCATGAAGCGAGTGATTATTTCAGTAGTCAGCGATCTTGTTACCGACCAGCGTGTTCATCGTACAGCCAACTCGCTTCAAAAACAGGGACTGCACGTAACACTTGTAGGGAGACAACTTGGAAAAAGCCTTCCGCTGTCCGCCCGTAAATACAAAACAGTGCGTTTCAAACTTGGGTTTGAAACCGGCTTTTTATTTTATGCTTCATACAACCTGCGATTGTTTTTTTACCTCTTAATTCACAAAGCCGATGTTTTGGTTGCAAATGATCTTGACACATTGCTTCCAAATTTTCTTGTCTCAAAGCTAAAGAGTGCGAAGTTGTTTTATGACAGCCATGAATATTTTACCGAAGTACCCGAACTCGTTAACAGAAAAGGAGTTCAACGTGTGTGGAAAAGAATAGAAAGATTTATTTTTCCAAAACTGAAGCATGTTTATACCGTAAATGAATCCATCGCTTCATTGTATGAAAAAGAATATTCCGTGAAGGTGGATGTGGTGAGAAACATTCCGGAAGCCGCAGTCGAATCTGTCGCTTCAAAGACACGAGCTGAATTAGGATTACCCCCTGACAAAAAAATTATTCTTTACCAGGGAGCAGGAATTAACATTCATCGTGGTGCAGAAGAGGCACTGGAAGCGATGTTGTATATCAAGGATTCCGGTCTTCTTTTCATGGGGAGTGGCGATGTAATTGAACAACTGAAGAATGAAAGTGATGTACTGAATCTGAATGATCGCGTATTTTTTATTCCGAAACTTCCGATGATAGAGTTGCAGCAGTACACACGGGTCGCAGATATCGGTTTGACTCTTGATAAAGATACCAACCTCAACTACCGTTATTCGCTTCCAAATAAG
>JAYTXY010000171.1:0-6568 GCA_043742705.1 Bacteroidota bacterium | reverse complement strand
TCACACCCATTTTTATGCCTGTTGGTACAGCAGGTACGGTTAAGTCCGTGCAGCAGCGTGATCTTACGGATGATATCAAAGCGCAGATTATTCTTGGAAATACCTATCATCTTTACCTTCGTCCGGGGCTGAACATTCTGGAAAATGCAGGAGGTCTACATCGGTTTATGAACTGGAGTCATCCGATTCTCACCGACAGTGGTGGTTACCAGGTTTATTCTCTGGCTGAGAAACGGAAAATAAAAGAAGAAGGTGTTGCGTTTACATCGCACATTGACGGCTCCAAACATTTTTTCTCACCGGAATATTCCATGGACATACAACGCGTGATTGGCGCTGATATCATCATGGCATTTGATGAGTGTACACCGTATCCATGTGAACATCTTTATGCAAAAAAAAGTATGGAGATGACTCATCGCTGGTTGAAACGATGTTGCACGCATGTTGACAAAACAGAAAGCAAGTACGGTCACGCGCAAACGCTTTTTCCGATTGTGCAGGGAAGTACATACAAAGATCTCAGGATTCAGTCTGCAGAAACGATTGCAGCAGAAGGACGGGAAGGAAATGCTATCGGTGGATTATCAGTCGGAGAACCAGCTGAAATGATGTACGAGATGACTGAACTTGTGTGTGGTATTTTACCGGAAGACAAGCCACGTTACCTGATGGGAGTCGGAACTCCGGCAAACATTTTGGAATGCATTGCACTCGGCATTGACATGTTCGACTGCGTAATGCCTACACGGAATGCTCGCAACGGAATGTTGTTTACCAAAAACGGAATCATGAACATGAGAAATGAGAAATGGAAGGACGATTTCTCAGCCATTGACGAAGAAGGAACTTCATTCGTTGACACCTACTATTCAAAAGCATACCTGCGTCATCTTGTGATCAGTAAAGAAATGTTGGCGGCACAAATTGCCACACTTCATAATCTTTCCTTTTATTTGTGGTTAGTTGGTGAGGCAAGAAAGAAAATTATAGAAGGAAATTTCATGGAATGGAAGAAGGAGATGGTGGTGAAACTTGCACAAAGATTGTAGTTCAAAGTTCTTAGTTCAAAGAGAAGGACTAATAACTAATAACTAATAACTAATAACTAATAACTAATAACTAATAACTAATAACTAAGTGGTTTGAAGACCCTCGACAAATACATCATCCGCAAATTCCTGGGAACTTTTTTTCTTTCCCTGGCGTTGATCATTGTAATTGCCGTGGTGTTCGACATCTCAGAAAAAATTGATGACTTCATCGAACGTCATGCTCCGTTTCATGCTATCGTCTTTCAATATTACCTGAACTTCATTCCGTATTTCGCAAATTTATTTGCGCCACTTTTTGTTTTTATCAGTGTCATCTTTTTCACTTCGAAAATGGCTGCTAATACAGAGATTGTTGCGATCCTCAACAGTGGTGTGAGTTTCAAAAGGATGCTGCTCCCCTATTTTATTTCCGCAGTCACCATTGCACTCATCAGTTTTTATTTTAACGGATGGGTAATTCCGCACTCAAACAGCAAGCGACTCGCGTTCGAGAATGTGTACATACGAAACCCAGTGGAATTCAAGGACCGTAACATACATCGGCAAATCAGTCCGGGAGTTTTTATTTATCTTGAAAGCTATAACAACAATGACAACATTGGTTTTCGTTTTACGCTTGAGAAGATTCAAAATGAAAGGAGAACTTATTTTCTAAGCTCCGACCGGATTTCATGGGACAGCGTTGGCGGTAAGTGGAAAATCGAAAATTATTTCATCCGTACCGTTAGCGGTTATCACGAACACATCACCACGGGAGCGCGTATGGACACTGTTCTTTCCTTTCACCCTGAAGACTTCCGGAGAAGAGTCACCATCGTGGAAGCAATGGACACTCCTGCATTGAACAAATTCATTGAAGAAGAAAAGCTCCATAGCTCTGAAAACGTCAGTGTCTTCATGATTGAAAAATACAGGAGAACTGCTGTTCCATTTGCAATTTTCATTCTGACGCTTATGGGCGTTTCACTTTCCAGCAGAAAAACCCGCGGTGGCATTGGACTTCAGCTTGGCATCGGAATTACACTGAGCTTCGCTTACATCCTCTTTATGCAGATCTCCAATACATTTGCCACGAGCGGATCCATTACACCACTGATAGCAGTGTGGATGCCGAATCTTGTCTTTGCTGTCATTGCGCTTTTACTAATGCGGATTGCTCCGAAGTAGAGATGTAAGAGAATATGTTGATGTGCTGATGTGCTGATGTGCTGATGTGAAAACGTCAGCACAAAAAACAGGTTGCAGAAAAAATATTTGAAAAATTATTTTGCGAGAATCATCTTCACGACTTTTGAATAATCACCTGCTTTTATTCTGCAGAGGTATGTTCCGGGTTTTACACGAGTTCCATCCCACAAAAATTTTGAAGGTCCGGCTTGCAAAGTCCCTTCGAACACTGAAGCTATTCTTTTTCCGTCTTCATCAAAAATCATAACCGTTGTTTTCAATTTTTCAACCAATGAAAATTCTATGTTGAAGATTCCATGTGACGGATTTGGATAAACCATTAAATCATTGACAGAACTTTTTACCTGGATTTCATTTACAGCAGTCGGAGATTTGTCAATGTAAACATCGTACACAACATTGTTTGCTCTTGTCAGACTGGCAGGATCAATATCTGCAACATTCGGTAGATCGCTTTGTATACCGCTTACAATCCAGCCCACTTTTGTATTTCCTGAAAGAAGATTGAGATCAACAATGTCTCTGTGTAGAAAATAAAGAGAGTCATTCGGGATGAAACGCGCATTCGTTCCAAGCAGCGAAGGCATTTGAACAGGCAGACTGTACTCCGTCAGGTTACCCAACCCGTCCCGCGAAACTTTACTGATTGTATTTACAAAAGGCACAAGTGAATCTCTCACGAGTACCTGGTTCACATCATCGTATGTGTAAAAACTCATCCCACCAAAAAAAATTGTATGCATGAAATTATTGGTTGAATCATATACAGGCATCGCTGCTGTCTGGTACTGATTCAGGTTTTGATTGAAGAAAGAATTTACGTGAGCGGAATCCTGTGTAATGTCAATCGGAGAAAGGTACGGTACATCGAATTCCTTTTGAAACACTCCTCCGAAAGCTGTGAATCCAAAATTTCCGTTGGGATAGATCTGGCGAATCAGGTTATAATCTCTCCGGTGAAAATTATCTGTGTCACTCACCGTTGTATAGTTTGCAATGCCAAGGTTGGTTCCGTCATCATGAATTGTAAACTTCCTGATTTCAGTTGTATAATGTTGCGTAAACAAAGGTGGTCCGTTATGTGTATAAATTCCCTCAAAGCGGTGGCCAAATACAAGGTAATATGTGGAATCAATTTTCTCAAGATTTCCCCCAGCTACAGCAAGAGAGTCAACAATAACTTGTCTGAAATAAGGAGCAATCGGGGTTCCATTTATGACTGCTCCACTCAGTCCGCTTAAATCAACAGCGGTGAGTGTTGGAAAAGTTGTCCATGTGAATGTACTGTTTTGCCTGCCGAAACCACCCATCATGTAAAGTGTGGAACTGTCACGGTAAAATTCCATATTACTGGAACAAAGCGATTCAAAAAGATCAACCGGCAATGCATGGAGATCTGCAGCCCATCTTACATTATGTACAGGATCAACTACAAAAACAGAATCATTTCTTCCGCTTGGAGAAAAAGCCATCCCAGACTGAAAATTGTGTAACCCTTCTTTTCTTCCTCCGAGAATAATCCATTTACCATCCCACTCTGCAAATGCGCCGGAATGAACAGCCGGCATTGCGGTAATGGCAGACGGAATAACAGAAACCGAAAATGCTTCCTGTGCATTTGAATGACTGACTCCTGCGAGGAGAAAAAAAATAAACAAAACTTTTTTCATCGTTATTGGATCACAAAATTCTTAACAAGGCTCCCTTTGTCATCGCTGACTTTCAATGCATAAGCACCTTTTGCAACACCGGGAAGATGAAGATCCATTTTATGAGTACCCACATTCACGTGTACTTCTTCATTGTAAACTGCGCGTCCCAGAACATCCGTAACCTGCAGTGTAACTAATTTATCGTACTGCATATAAAAACTAAGTGAGAAACTGCCGCTGTTTGGGTTTGGAAATAAGGAGACGTTCACAAAAGATTTTTTCTCTATTCCGGTACAAACATCAACCAAGGTTTGCTTAGCGATGGAATTCGTGCAGCCATGCTCATCAGTATACACGTAAGTTACCGTAATCAAACCTCCTCCGGTTGAATCCGGATAAAACTGGTTGCCAAACATTCCGCAACCATAGAATGTACCTCCCGCAGGACTTGGTGTAAGCGTAACAGTAGGATCATAAATGCAATAGTTCGGGTCAAGAACGGCATAATCAACAACAGGAGGAGAAACAAAAGAAACGTGTACAGTGTCGGATAAACTTGAACAAAAATTCTGATCGAACACAGTTACATAGTAATCTCCGGGCTGAGTAACCTGAATTGCTGAAGTATCTCCAAACGATGCAGGACCATGCCATGAGTAATGAAAATTCTGTCCTGCGGGAGTACGTAACGTAACCGAATTACCGCATGCAAAAACAGTATCTTCTGTAGAAAGAAAAGCAGTTGGAGAGCAGGATTGCCCCTGGAATTTAAAAATCCTTCCGTTCAAGTCAGACAAATAAAGTTCTCCCCACATGTCCTCACCAAAAGCATCGTTTGTTGTATTGGTGGTGAGCGCACCAAGATCTGTAACAGAAAATCCGCCACTACCATTAGGTTGCAGGTACTTGATATTCTTCATACATTCATCCGTAAAGAAATATTTTCCAAACAAATTTGAATATTTCGCTCCACGGTAAACATAACCTCCGATAACGGCACAGGAAGTAGTTGTTGCCTGACTTATCACATGCACCGGACCTGTGGTATCGGAAGGAGAGCAAACCGTTACACTTGGAGTGTGAACAAAACCTTCATAACAACGCCAACCATAATTGCGTCCACCCGGAATTCCTGCAGACTGATAATCCACTTCTTCCCAAGTATCCTGTCCGACATCACCAATCCATAAATCACCGGTCCAACGATCGAAACTCCAACGCCACGGATTACGAAGCCCACGAGCCCAGATTTCATCACGACCATATTTGCAAACGTATGGATTAGTGGAAGGAATTGAATATGCACCGCCTCCACTTACATCAATGCGAAGCATTTTTCCCAAAAGTGAATCAAGATTCTGCGAACGGTTCCCGGGATCTCTGGCCCCTCCTCCATCTCCAGTCCCAACGTATAAGTAACCATCAGGACCGAAGGCTAAATGTCCGCCATCATGGTTAAGACTCCAATGAAAAATGTCAAGTAACACCTGCTCACTTGAAGCAACAGCAGAATCAGGATTTGTTGCACTCACATTGAAACGTGAAACACGAACACGGTTCGTTGTTTTCTGGGTATAGTAACAGTAAAACTGTCCGCTTGTTTTGTAATCCGGTGAAAAGGCAAGTCCAAGTAATCCTTGTTCATTGTAACCGCTTTCCACGATGGTATGTATGTCAAGAAAGTATCCGGATTTAATAACACCGGCAGTATCAACAATTCTGATTCTCCCTGCACGCTCCACAACAAAGAGTCGGTTGTCTCCACAATTCTTTATGTCAACCGGTTCTGAAAAACCTGTTGCAAACTGTACAAGTGTGATCTGTGAAAAACCATTTTTAAAAGACAATAATGCCAATAGAATTACCAGGTAAATTCTTTTCATGATAGATGGAAGTTAGAGGAATGGGGAACAAAATTAAAAATATCCCCCGAACTGCCATACGTTAGAAATAAAAAAGAAGGTCTCAGTTGAATACTGAAGCCTTCATGAAGTTACTGCACTAAAGCTGGGATTTAGAAAATCGTCTTAATGGTAAAATAAACAACTCCGCCGATCAGTAGCATATCCACAACAAAGATCATGTACAGGCTTATCGGATGGTGATTTTTTTCCTCCATTACTTCAACATGTTTTGAAGAGTTGTTTGAGTCATCGTCTTCCATGTGATTGTAAGTTACTACAGGTTCGTTTTTCATTGCTTTTGGTTTAACAATAAGTACGGACAAATAGCTTATTAATCCGGCTGGTTTAGCGGCTTCAATCACGGTTGAAAGGAAAACAGGAAAAGTAACTTCAAACGAAAACCAAATTTCACTTTTCCTCTGTCAATCATGAAAAAAATGCAGAAGAAGAAGAAATTTACCTCTAAAAGAACTGTAAGAAAATCGCAAAGAAGTAATTAAAATTGGTCTAACGAATAAAACCCGGCATCAATTTTCACATCTGCACATTTTCAAATTTGCACATCTACATATTCCTCCTGTACTGCCCTCCCACTTCAAACAAAGCTTTTGTGACCTGGCCGAGTGAACAATACTTCGTTGCTTCCATGAGTTGTTCAAACAAATTTTTATTCTGGACGGCAGCAATCTGAAGGTTCTGGATTATTTCATCTTGTTTATCTGCATGTGATTTGTGCAGTTCATTCAGCATTTCGATCTGATATTCCTTC
>JAYTXY010000170.1:0-5363 GCA_043742705.1 Bacteroidota bacterium | reverse complement strand
TCTCAGAAAAAGTTGCACTTATTAGTTGAACATACATTGCTTAAAGATTTAATAAAAAATTTTTCTGCTTGTTTCTCTTTATAAAGCCAGATTTCATTTTTAAATAATTTTACTTTACCAGTTGCCTCGTCCTCTTGGTGTTTTGTTTCTCCGTTACGGCTTATTTTCATCCCTAAATATTCAAGGACGTAGGAGGTGTCTGGATAGGGATTTGATATGATAACTGTAGAATCGAGAGTCAGTGCATTATTCTTATTTAAGTTTGTAGAATCAGAAACGCATCCGGTTAAATAGAACCCTATTGCTAATAATACTAAGAATGTTTTCATTTTTTGTCTAGTTAATTCAATTCAGGAAAAATTTGAGTAGATCCTAGTAAAAAGCAAGTTACTTAATTCGGGTAAAATAATGCTCTTGATAAGGTGCTTTGATTAGATTTTTTCCCTTAACACTTTTGTTTGGATTTCTGTCTTTAAAAAAATGTGGTTTATAGATTTTTTCTTGAAAATGGAATATCAACGGATGTAATTCGAAGTCATTTTCCTCATTGTTTTGATTATTTATGGATATGTCAGTTATCCAATAATTATCTCGGTCTTGGATTGATCCTTCTATAGTTATATTTACTAATTCGTGTTGTAGTTCATCATATTCTACAATTCCATTTTTTGTGTCATCAAAATTTACTTTTACTTTTTTCATGAGGATGTTATTTTAGGGTTGGTTCTTTTATTAACCCACATCGAGATTTTGTGAGCGTAATACACAAATATAGTATTATTCAGCTCCAATAAAAATCCATCTTTCGCCTGCAAAATCATGCTTCTTTTTTCAATCTCGTTGTTCAAAAAAAACTCAAAAAATTACCACATCCGTTCCCCTTTTCCTTTCCTTTGGCGCTGGAAAATTAATTGTCTTGTCACAGGAAAGCATTGCAAATGTATTGGCGCGTTACATTCCCGAACCTGCAGTGGAAATCTGCAGCCGGTGGATTGTGCAATACAATATTCACGTAAGGATTACGCGAAGCCGCGCTTCCAAGTTTGGTGATTACCGTCAGTTGAACGATAGTAAGGGTCACCAGATTACTGTGAACCATGATCTCAACCAGTATTCATTCCTGATTACATTTGTACATGAGGTTGCTCATTTGCTTGCTGAAACGAGTTACAAAAAAAGAATTTCTCCGCATGGAATAGAGTGGAAGCGTGAGTTCAGTCGTTTGCTGGATTATTTTCTTCAGCAAAATATTTTCCCACATGATCTGGTAGGTGCGCTTACAGCGTATATGAAAAATCCGGCGGCTTCAAGTTGTTCTGACCTTGATCTGCTGAGGGCGCTTCGCAAGTATGACAAGAAGGAGTCCTCCAATGTTCAGCACCTGGAAGACATTCCGAGACACACTTTATTCAGGCTGCACTCATCACGGTCAAAACTGATTTTTAAAAAAGGAGATAAAATCAGAACCCGTTTTCAGTGTCTGGAAATCACCACAAAAAGGGAATATCTTGTAAATCCTCTTACGGAAGTCATTGTACACGAAATTCCGCAGGAAGGACTTCAATTAAACGTGTTAGGTGTGTGATTAATTTTTATTTTTGTGACAACCACTAAACAGCTTTCATTATGCTTGAAACTGCAGTATCCGACAAACCAGATCTCGTTGTATCGTTCATGGCTGAGAACCTTATCGGTTCGGAAATTATTAAGCTGGCGGGAGAGATCAATGAAAAAATTAAGAACGGTGAACGGATTTTTAATTATACCATTGGTGATTTCGATCCGAAGATTTTTCCGATTCCGCAGGAACTGACGGATGCCATCATCGAAGCGTATAAGGTTCATCACACCAATTACCCCGCAGCAAATGGAATGCTGGAAACGCGCAAAGCAATTTCATTACTGCTGAGCGAACGTTTGCATTTGAATTACACTCCGGATGAAATATTGGTTGCAGGAGGTGCGCGCCCGTTGATCTATGCAACGTATGTGACGCTTCTCAATGCCGGCGACACAGTGGTGTTTCCTGTTCCGTCATGGAATAACAATCATTACTGTCACCTCACGCAGGCGAATCCTGTTTTCGTGGAGACTACACCTGAAAATAATTTCATGCCTACGGCAGACGAGATCAGACCTCACCTGAAAAATGCAACGTTGCTTTCATTGTGTTCTCCACTGAATCCGACCGGAACGATTTTTCAGAAAGATCAACTTGAAAAAATCTGCGACCTGGTTCTTGAAGAAAATAAACGAAGAGGGAAAAACGGGAAACCATTGTACATGATGTACGACCAGATTTACTGGGTGCTTACATTTGGTGACAACCAGCATTACAATCCTGTTTCGCTGCGACCCGCAATGAAAGACTATACCATTTTCATTGACGGACTTTCAAAATCACTCGCTGCTACAGGAGTTCGTGTTGGCTGGGCATTTGGTCAGAAGCGGATTATGGATAAGATGAAATCAATTTTGTCACACATCGGAGCGTGGGCGCCAAAAGCAGAACAGATTGCAAGTGCAGAATATCTCCAGATGAAACCTGAGATGGGAAGATTTGTTACCGAATTTAAAGGAAGAGTGAATCAGCGTCTTGTAAAATTCTACGAAGGTTTCACGCAGTTGAAGAAGGAAGGATTTAAAGTGGATGCAATTGTTCCGCAAGCTGCGATTTACCTGACTGTTCAGCTGAACTTAGCCGGAATGAAAACTGCAGATGGAAAAGTATTGAAGGATCAGAAAGAGGTAACGCAATATATTCTTGATGAAGCAAAGCTGGCATTGGTTCCGTTCTCCGCATTCGGTGCGTCTGATAACTCAAGCTGGTACAGGCTTTCAGTAGGAACTTGTAACTCCGCTGAAATCGATGAGGTGTTTACTTCGTTGAGAAATGTGTTGAGTAAATTGAAATGAGTTCAATGTTCAAAGTTCAAAGACCGAACATTGAACTTTAAACATTGAACTAAAAATTTTGAACCATACTTTAATTTAAACGTTAACCTATCGAATAAACCTTTACAATTTTTTATTGACGTTTAAAATAATCCACGATGAAAAACAATTACTGTGTCATCATGGCCGGGGGCATCGGAAGCCGCTTCTGGCCCATGAGCCGTAACAATTACCCGAAGCAGTTTATTGATATTTTAGGAACAGGAAAAACATTGATCAGGCAAACGGTTGATAGGTTTCGGGAAATTTGTCCACTGGAAAATATTTACATCGTCACCAACGAAGCTTACCTCGAACATGTTTATAAACTGATTCCTGAGCTTCCTAAAGGACAGGTTCTGGCAGAACCGTTGAGACGGAATACTGCTCCGTGTGTGGCTTACGCTTCGTTCAAAATTGCAGCGATGAATCCCGATGCGAACATCGTGGTAGCACCTTCTGATCACGTGATCAAAGACGAACCGGGTTTTCACGAGGCGATTTTGAAAGCGCTGGAGTTCACAGCTAAGAATGATTCACTCCTTACACTGGGCATTCATCCAAGTCGTCCTGATACAGGTTACGGATACATTCAGTTTAAGAATGATGGTAGTGAAGAAAAATTCGTCATCAGTAAAGTGAAAACCTTTACTGAGAAACCGAATCTTGAAATGGCAAAATTTTTTCTCAAGAGCGGAGAGTTTTTGTGGAACTCCGGAATTTTCGTGTGGAATTTAAAATCCATCTTAAAATCATTTGAAGAATTTCTTCCCGAGATGCATGCACTTTTTAAAGAAGGAAAAAATTTCTATAACACATCGGAAGAAGCTGAACTTGTAAAAAAGGCTTATACACAATGCACGAACATTTCCATCGACTATGGAATCATGGAAAAGGCAAAGAACGTCTACGTGATGAGCGCTGAATTTGGCTGGAGTGATTTGGGAACCTGGAAATCGTTGTACGAACATCTTGATAAAGATCCCCATGAAAATGCAGTCGTGGGACAACACGTCATGCTCGACAAAACCAGTAATTGCATCATCAACATTCCGAAAGGGAAGTTGGCTGTAATTCTCGGACTCGACAATTACATTGTGGTGGAATCAGAAAATGTTTTGTTGATTTGTCCGAAGGATGATGAGCAACAAGTCCGCAACCTGGTGAACGATGTGAAGATAAAAAAGGGAGAAAAATACGTTTAAAAAGAATTATGAATTATGAGTTTTGAATTATGAATTATTTGAGAATAGTTCTCAAGCGTTCATTTATAATTTACAATTTACAATTTATAATTTCCTCCCCACCATTTCTTCCGGCTTCACCCATTCATCAAACTGTTCTGAAGTGAGATAGCCCAAATCAATTGCAGTTTGCTTTAAGGTCTTGCCTTGTTTGTGAGCTGTCTGCGCAATCTCTGCAGCTTTGTAATAACCAATTTTTGTATTAAGTGCAGTAACCAGCATCAGCGAGTTGTGTAAATGCCTGCTGATATTTTCTTCAATCGGTTTTATTCCTGTCGCGCATTTTTCGTTGAATGAAACGCACACATCACCAATGAGTCTGGCAGAGTGGAGGAAGTTGAAGATCATCACCGGTTTGAAAACATTCAATTCAAAATGTCCCGTTGCTCCACCAATGTTAATGGCAACATCATTTCCTAAGACTTGCGCAGCAACCATCGTCATCGCTTCGCACTGAGTTGGATTTACTTTTCCCGGCATGATGGAAGATCCGGGTTCGTTATCAGGAATATAAAGCTCGCCAATTCCGCAGCGCGGACCTGAAGCAAGCAAACGAATATCATTTGCAATTTTCATCATTGAACAGGCTACTGTTTTCAATGCGCCATGTGCTTCCACGATCGCATCATGTGATGCAAGCGCTTCAAATTTGTTTTCAGCAGTGATGAAAGGAAGTTTGGTGAGGTCAGCAATTTTCTTTGCAACGTTTACATCGTAACCTTGAGGAGTGTTGATTCCTGTTCCAACGGCAGTGCCGCCAAGAGCAAGTTCAGCAAGATGCGGAAGTGTATGTTCAACGGCACGGATGCCATGATCCAATTGGGAAACATATCCTGAAAATTCTTGTCCGAGTGTAAGCGGAGTTGCATCCATCAAATGAGTTCTCCCGATTTTCACGATGTGCATGAACCCTTTACTTTTTGCAGCAAGTGTATCTCTTAGTTTTTTAATTCCGGGAATGGTTGTCTCCACAAGGATTTTGTAAGCAGCAATGTGCATTGCTGTCGGAAATGTATCGTTCGATGATTGTGATTTATTCACGTCATCATTCGGATGAATTATTTTTTTCTCATCCGTTAATTTTCCTCCGCTGATCACGTGAGCGCGGTAAGCGATCACTTCATTTGCATTCATGTTGCTTTGTGTTCCGCTTCCGGTTTGCCACACGACAAGCGGAAACTGATC
>JAYTXY010000169.1:0-5906 GCA_043742705.1 Bacteroidota bacterium | reverse complement strand
TAGCAGCCTGTATACTGTCGAGCCGTGAATTAACACCGACTTCATCATGATAATATTGCACGGATTGTCCGTGGTTGGCAATCATCCTGATTTTTTTTCCAAGTTCATCATCGTTGGTGAAAATCGCTCCGCCATCACCGTAACATCCGAGATTCTTTGAAGGGAAGAAAGAGGTACATCCGGCAGTTCCTATTGTTCCTGCTTTTTGCGTTGATCCATCCGCGAATCGGTAATCGCTTCCGATTGCTTGGGCAACATCTTCAATCACTGCCAGCTTTCTTCGTTTTGCAATTTCCATGATAGCATCCATGTCGGCACAAAGTCCGAACAAATGCACAGGAACGATGGCGACAGTGCGATTAGTGATAGCCGCTTCCACAGCTTTCGGATCAAGCGTGAATGTATCAGGATTTACATCCACTAAAACTGGTTTCAGTTTCAGCAATGCAATTACTTCGGCTGTAGCTACGTAGGTGAAATTTGCTGTGATTACTTCATCGCCGGGCTGAAAGCCAAGTGCCATCATCACGATCTGGAGAGCATCCGTTCCGTTTGCACATGGAATGACATGCTTTACCTGTAAGTATTTTTCAAGTTCTGCCTGGAATAATTTTACTTCCGGTCCGTTAATAAAGGCGGTAGAACGAATTACATCAAGAACTGCCTTATCAATTTCGGGCTGAATTTTTTCGTATTGACCCAGCAAATCAACCATTTGAATTTTCTTCATACTTCTCTTTAAAAAGCATGCGAATATAATCAATAAATCAAGACCTCCGTAGGTGAATTTCCCACTGCAAATCAGCATGAATCAACTGCAATAATTTTCTAACTTCGTCCCCGATGAAAGTAAAAATTGCGTTTAATTTTTTCGTTTTTATGATCCTGTTGATGAGTTGTCAACGGGTTTCTGCCCAGTTCAATGTAAGAGATTCATCCGCCTCTTTTGTGATGCTGGGTGCTACGTTTGCTTACCAGGCTCCGGGCGGTGACATGGCAATTCGTTTCGGAAATAATTTCAACATTGGCGGTACTTTTCAGCTGAAGACGAAAAAGAACTGGATCTTCGGCATTGACGGTAGCTTTATGTTCAGTGAAGATGTGAAAGAGACTGAAATCCTCGATAAGATCAGAACATCACAGGGATTTATCATTGGTGAGGATGGCTTTTACGCGGACATTTTACTGTATGAGCGCGGACTTATGTTCAACGCGAAAGCAGGAAAAATTTTTCCTGTGATTGGTCCCAATCCAAACTCAGGTTTGATGGCAACACTCGGTGTGGGTTTGCTCGAACATAAAATCAGGATTGAAGACAAAGGAAACAAAACTCCGCAGTTGAGCGAAGAATATAGAAAGGGATATGACCGTCTCACAAATGGTTTGTCGCTGACGGAATTTATCGGTTACATCAATTTCAGTAATCATCGTTTGGTGAATTTCATGGCGGGACTCGAATTCACACAAGCTTTCACCAAGAATCGCAGGAATTATAATTTCGATACAATGATGCATGATGATACATCGCGGCTTGATTTACTTTTCGGAATCAGGGTTGCATGGATTATTCCTTTTTACAAGCGTACTCCGAAAGCGTTTTACTACAACTGATTCAGAATTTTCTGATGGCATACCTGTATAACTTTTCCATTTTTTTTTACCAGGTCATGATTCGTGTGGCTGCATTGTTTGGAAATGAAAAGGCAAAACTTTGGGTGGCCGGAAGAAGAAAAATCTTTAAACGGATCCAGCAGTCTTTAAAATTCAGTGAACGCAGAGTCTGGTTTCATTGCGCTTCTCTCGGAGAGTTTGAACAGGGGAGACCCTTGATCGAAAAATTCAGAAGTGAAAACGATGAAATAAAAATCGTTCTTACTTTTTTTTCTCCTTCAGGTTTTGAGTTCAGGAAAAATTACTCCGGAGCAGACTATGTTTTTTATCTTCCTATCGATACACGATCCAATGCATCAAGGTTTGTTTCACTGATTCATCCTGAAAAAGTTTTTTTCATCAAGTATGAATATTGGTTTCATTATTTGAAGAAGCTAAGAAAGAGAGGCATTCCTGTTTACCTTGTCTCTGCTATTTTCCGTCCAGACCAACGGTTCTTTAAATGGTATGGAAGATTTTTCAGGAGAATGTTGCGGAACGTCTCGCACTTTTTTGTGCAGGATGAAGCGTCTGCACATTTACTTCAATCTATCGGTGTGAAAAAATATACAGTGACTGGTGACACACGCTTCGATCGTGTTCTTGAAATTGCAAACAATGCAAAATCAATTCCGTTGGTTGAACAATTTAAAGACGGAAAAAAAATGTTGGTTGCAGGAAGTACGTGGCACGAAGACGATGAGTTGCTTTCTTCCATCATTCAGAATTTTGTAAAGCAGGAATTGAAATTTCTCATCGTGCCTCATGAAATCGGTCATCACCAGATCGGTCAACTTGAATATTTATTAATTGAAAAAGCCGGACTGACACCAAGTGACATTTTTTTATTTTCATCACCGGAAGGAAATCCTGCTTCAGCAAAAGTGATGATCCTTGATACGGTTGGGTTACTTTCTTCCGCTTACCGTTACGGAGAAATCGCCTACATCGGTGGAGGCTTCGGAAAAGGAATTCACAACATACTTGAAGCGGCTGTGTATGGCATGCCTGTTTTCTTCGGACCGAATCATCTTAAATTTCGTGAAGCAACAGAACTCATAGAGGCAGGCGGTGCATTCTCTGTAATCGATGGAAGTGAGTTTACGGAAAAATTATCACCGTTGATCAATGATACGAGGTTGCATCAGCAAGCCTCTTCGGTTGCGAAGAATTATGTCTCTCAACGCAAAGGCGCAACGGAAAAGATTTTGGAATTTATTGAAGAACAAACAAAAAAATCGCTCAGAGATAACTGACCGTTATCACAATGTTCGTGTTTCTTCCTTTGTCATCGCTGCATGAAATTTTTAATTGTCCTGCTTCAGGAATAAAAAATATTTTCTCGGTGGAAGCACACGATTTATAAAAACGGTCGTTGACATACCAGTAGACAGTTTTCACTTCATTGTCTGCATTGCAACTTAACATGAGCTGCTGATCCTGCCCTTTTTCAACTACGTATTCTTTCCTGTCAGTCGGAGAAGTGATGAGCGGAGGTTTGGAATTGAAAATTCTGGAACAACTTTTATTATGCGGAGGAATTTTTTCGTAGGCAATGTGTTCGGCTTCGTAATACGAAATCAAATCAGGATCAAGGTTGGTACACAGTTTTGTTTTATATCCTTCATGCGGAAGGCATGATGTGCAATAGGAAAAGCTTTCGTCAGGAGAAACATAAACATTTTTCAGGTGTTCGCATTTCTGAATGGATGAAACTTTCGGAATGAAGTAGTCGATGATTTGACTTTGACAAAATTCTTCTGGTATTCTTCCGCTAACGGAACACACCAAACGAAAATCAAGATCATCCGGTTGTTTGAACCATTTGTTGCTTGAATTGTAATCGAGCGAATTAAAAATTTCAAACAGAAGCGGTGTTGCCATGTCAGCTCCTGTTAATTCAGGAACTCCTTCTCCGGAAAAATTTCCGATCCAGACTCCGATCGTGTAATTCGCATTGTAACCGATGCTCCACGCATCTCTTCTTCCATACGATGTTCCGGTCTTCCATGCAATCTTTGGAATATGCATGCCGCTTTGGTAATTATTAGGAAGATCAGGTCTTGTAAGCGTTGTCAGAATTTCCGAAATCATAAATGAGGATGCAGGAGAAATAAGTTCAACGGTTTGCTGTGTTGTATCTTCCTTTAGAAATTTTGTCTGTGTGAATTTTCCTTCATGAGCGAATGTTGAATACAATGAAGTGAGTTCTTCCAGTGAAACACCGCAACCTCCAAGTACCGTTGACAAGCCAAGTTTCTTTTCATCTTTTATGATTTGATTAAATCCTGCTTGCTTCAATTTGTCGGTGAGTGTTGCAATGCCAAGTTGATTCAATGTTTTCACAGCAGGAATATTCAGTGAGAATGCCAACGCTTTTTCAACCGTGACATTGCCGTTGAATTTTGAATTGAAATTTTCTGGAGAATAACCGTCAAAGTTTACGGGTACATCAGTGATTACCGTTTTCGGTGTTGCCAAACCTTTGTCGAAAGCAAGAGCGTACACCAATGGTTTCAACGTACTTCCAGGTGAACGAACGGCTGTAACTCCGTCAACCTGTCCGTTGTGTTCATTATCTGTTGCATCAGGTGAGCCGAGATACGCTTCAACTTTTCTTGTTTTGTTATTGATGACAAGCACAGCCGCATTGTTGATATTATATGCTTTCAATCGTTTGCTATAGTTGTAAGCAATCGCTGTTATTTTCTCTTCGCTGAAACGGTTGAGGGTTGTTTTGATAATTGGTTTACCCGAATACAATTGTTTCATGCGAATCGCAAAATGAGGAAACTGTTGTGGTGCATCCTGTCGTTTTGCCTCCAGCGGTTCCAGCAAAGCGTCATCAAGATCACGTTGAGAAAAGATTTTATCTTCTTTCATTCTTCTCAACCATTTGTTTCTTGCTTTCACAATAGCATCGTTTTTCTTTCCAGGTTTCAGTGAGATCGGACGATTCGGAATGATAGCCAGTGTTGTAATCTGCGCTACAGATAATTTATCAGGCATTCGTCCGAAGTAGAGTAGTGACGCTGCTTTTATCCCTTCTATATTTCCTCCATAAGGAACGAGTGTCAGATACATTTGAAGAATTTCATCTTTCGAATAATGCAATTCAAGTTGTGTTGCACGAAACATTTCTGAGATCTTGTTAAAATACGTTCTCTCCTTCGGCTGTATCAGTCGCGTTACCTGCATGGTAATCGTGGAAGCTCCTGATGTTCTCTTCAAATGAAAGAGATTGTTGAATCCTGCTCTCATTAAAGCGAATGGATTTACACCATAGTGATAATAAAACCATTTATCTTCTTTATAGAGAATCGCCTTCTTCAGTTGCGGACTGATTTCATTCGGCTCAGTCATCATTCTCCATTTCTGATCCTTCGTCAGGAAAGCATGAATCACCGTTCCATCGTTTGCTGTTACGATCTGTGAATAGTCAATCTTCACTTTTAACGGAAAAATAAAGTTGAGAATGAAAAATGAAACCACAGGAATCACGAGCAGGAGGAACAATACTTTTCTCCACCGTTTTCGGAAGATGAATCCGTAAACTGATTTGATGATTGATTTAAGCGGTTTCATTTTTCAATATTCATTGAATTAAGTAATCACTCAACTACTCTCACCATCCCCGCGCCATTGTA
Organism: Bacteroidota bacterium; assembly: GCA_043742705.1. Lineage (GTDB taxonomy): Bacteria > Bacteroidota > Bacteroidia > AKYH767-A > 2013-40CM-41-45 > JAPLDA01. The sequence goes on along the minus strand of JAYTXY010000169.1, from coordinate 609 downwards.
AGAATGGTATTCACCGTTGTACATTGCATCAGCGCTTACCGGTCCCATCACATAGTTTCCAAGTGACACGGCACGTACGAGATAGTAGAAGCTACGCGGATTCCAGTCAACCGTAGAGAAGAAATTAATTCTGTCATCACGAACATCAAAGTAATCGGGACTCGCTTCGTCTCTCACCCAACTCATCTCCTGTACTTCACCAATACGCGGATTTTCAATTTCAAAACCTGCAGGAAGCATGTCTGTGATTACAACATTCTCAACGGATGCGCGCTCTGTATTCTGAACTGTAATTTTTATTGCAATCAAATCGCCTTGTTTGATATCACGAATGGAAACAGGCTGACCGAAACGGTTGAAGAATGACTTCCGTACTTTCAAAAAACTGTCTTCTTCTTTAAATTCACTTTTCGCACTCAGACCTTCTTCTTCAAAGAAGTAATAGAGATTTCCTTTTCCGGAAACACTCACATTCACCGGTTGTCCTGAAATTCCTTTTCTCAGTGTGATTTCTTTTCCGTCAAAGTTTGCAAGCGTATTTCCATTTACGCTGACGGTTGCCGTGACTTTATTTTCATTCTGACGTTTCATAAATTTTCCAAGTGCAAG
>JAYTXY010000168.1:0-7242 GCA_043742705.1 Bacteroidota bacterium | reverse complement strand
GGAGATGCACGTCCTGTTCAAGGGTACGTAAATCAACATACTTCCAGTCTTTCACTTCTCCCGTTTCAGGAGTTGGTTTAGTGTCTGATATTCCAAAGTAAACATGATCATATTCATGTTCTTTAAGACCGTTTGGAAAGGATGCTTTGTAAATAAAACTGAAGGCAAATTCAGCAGAGGTTGAAAGCCCCATTTCTTCTTTTAGTCTGCGCGTTATGGCATCTTCAAGACTTTCTCCGAATTGAGGATGACTGCAACATGTGTTGCTCCACAAACCAGGTGAGTGGTACTTACTGACAGCACGTTGCTGCAACAGAAGCTCACCTTTTGAATTGAAGATGAAAACTGAAAATGCACGGTGCAACAATCCCAGTTGATGAACTTCCAGCTTTTCTAGCTTGCCCCATTGTTCATCCTTGTCGTCTACAAGTATCAGGTATTCTTTCATGTTATAGATTTTGCTTCTCAAAGATGTTCAGATAGTCTGATTTTTTTAGAAAAGAGAGGATCGATGTTTTCAAATTTTCATCAGAGAGTGTTTTAATTGAACGCAACAGGAAGAGTTTGTCTGCTTCGATTTCATTTTTATATCCCAGAAAAGAAGGGACGTTTGTCTGGATTGTGAAACGAAGGTACCTGAGCTCAATATTATTTTCGTCAGTCAAAATCGTTTTCTCAAGCATGTTTTTCCCATTGTAAAAATGCGACCATTTAGTAAACGGATTGAAAACATATTTAGCTCTCAACATTGTTGCACATGCTTTATATCCTGAAAAAAGTAAGTTGTTTTCGGAAGTCGTTTTGTCAAGCATATGAATCAGTTTATCGCAAGCATCTTCATTCACTGCAGCACTTTGGTAAAGCTGCCTGATGTCAGGGATTGAAAAAGTATCCGAGAAACTCGATTCACAGTAGAGTATCAATATAAGCAAGATTATTTTTTTCATAGCATGTTCATTTGATTACGTAAAACGGAATGAAGCATCAATCCTACTTTATGACTGTTTGAAATCCGGATTCGTTTTGTCATTACTTCCTGTGCGGGAACATTTTTTATTTTATTGAAAAGTGACCTGTAGTAGATGTATGCCAGATAAACTCCACCTTTGGAAGAAGAAGGGAGTTTGCGAATGCCTGCCAGTGCTGCATCAAAATCATTTTGAATATCGTTTTCAATGAAGCTCTTGGAGTTTGCTGTAAATTTCATGAGATCTACTCCCGGAAAATAGGTTCTTCCCAGGTGGATGTAATCTGCTTTCACGTCCCGTAAGAAATTAATTTTCTGAAATGCAGAGCCCAGTTTCATGGCAAAAGGTTTTAGATCGTTGTACAGTTTGCCATTTCCTTCAGTGAAAACGCGAAGGCACATCAATCCTACTACTTCAGCGGAACCTAAGATGTAGGCTTTGTAAGTATCTTCTGAATGATCTTTTTGTTCAAGATCCATTTCCATGCTTTTCAGAAAAGTGTCAATAAGTTCCATCTCGATGGAATAATTATGAACTACTTGCTGAAATGCATTCAGAATAGGATTGATAGAAATCTTATTTTGAATTGCTTCGTTTGTTTCCTTTCGAAATTCTTTTAGCAATGTTTTTTTATCGTATCCGTCAAAACTGTCAACGATTTCATCCGCGAATCTCACGAAACCGTAAATGGAATAGATCGGATTGCGTAAGCGCTTACTCAGGAATTTAATTCCTAGGGAAAAACTGGTGCTGTAGGCATTTGTTGTCAGCTTACTGCATTCAATGGAGACGTCATCAAATAGCGATTTCATGCGATAAATTTTTTAAGTATGTTGATAATTGGTTGGCGGCAATCTTTCCTGAAATAATGGAAGGAGGAACTCCCGGACCCGGAACAGTAAGCTGACCGGAGTAAACAAGATTGCTGATTTTTTTATTTTTAATTTTCGGTTTCATGAAAGCAGTTTGACGGAGCGTATTGGCGAGACCGTATGCATTGCCTTTGTAAGAGTTGTAATCGCTGATGAAATCAGTGACGCAATAACTTTTCTTGAAATCAATACCATCTGATAAATTTTCATCGACATGTTGTTCCAGTCTTTTCATCATCACCCGGAAATATTTTTCACGCGTTTCTTCTGTGTCGTCTAGTCCGGGTGCGATCGGCATAAGCAGGAAGATGTTTTCATGACCTTCAGGGGCGACTTGATTGTCAGTTTTAGACGGGCAACATACGTAGAACAAGGGTTTGGAAGGCCATTGCGGATTTTTGTAAATTTCCTTTGAGTGCTGAAGAATATCTTCGTCAAAAAATAAAGTATGATGCTCCAGCTTCGGAATTTTTTTGTTGATACCTAAAAAATAGATGAGGCAGGAAGGAGCAAAGGTTTTATTTTCCCAATATTTTTCGGAATAGTTCATGTATCCCACCGGTAGAAGGTACTTTTCAACATGATGGTAATCGGCAGCGGCAACAATTCCATCGCACTCTATTCTATTTCCATTCACGATGAGCGATGTCGCTTCGCCATTAGTGACTTGAATTTTTTCCACGGTTGAATTCAAATGAAAGTGCGCACCGTTTTGTTTCGCCACTGCCACCATTGCATCCACTACTTTTCCAAATCCGCCTTGCGGATACCATGTTCCGAGTTTCAGGCCGGCATAATTCATCAGGCTGTAAAGTGCCGGTGTGTCCTGTGGCATAGCTCCGAGAAACAGCACAGGAAATTCCATCAGCGCTATTAGTTTGGGATGGCTGAAGTATTTTCTTACGTGTTTGCTGAACGAAGAAAAAATCTGTAGACGGAATGCATCCTTTATTAAATTGATCTCTGCAAATTCTGTTAAGGACAATCCGGGTTTGTACACGAGGTTGTCCATTCCAACTTGGTATTTGTACTTAGCATCTGCCATGAATTTTCGAAGTTGGTAAGCGCTTCCCTTTTCGATGGACTCGAACAACGCGCACAATTGCTCAAAGTCTGACGGAATATGAAGAAGATCCTTCCCTTCAAAAACTACATCAAACGATGGGTTCAATAATTTCAGATCGTAATAATCTGAAACGTGGTGACTGAAATCGCTGAAGAACTTTTCGAATACGTCAGGCATCCAATACCAACTCGGCCCCATGTCGAAGACATATCCATCAGTTGTTGTCAATTGCCTTGCTCTTCCTCCGTGTTGTGCATTTTTCTCAAACACATGCACATCATGTCCTTCGGCAGCTAAATAAGCTGCTGCACTCAAACCGGAAAACCCGGAACCTATGATTGCAATGGAGGACATTTTATGTTTATATTTTATATGAAATATTTAAACTAAACTATTTGACAGATAATTCTTTTTCTAATTGATCAGCTAATTGAATCCAGGATAAATTTTTTGCTAATTTCAATTGATTGATGAGCCGCTGATTTCCAGACAGGTATATTTTTTTATCTTTAAATGACGATGATAATCGATTCACATAAGATTGAGTTTCTGCCGGATGATCGTGATGTACGAGGAAGAAGAGAAGGTTGGAAGCATTGGTGCTTTTAACCGCATCCTGCAGGGACTTATATGGAACATTGCTTCCGAGATAAAAAACTTTTTTACCTGAGGCACGAACCAGGTAATTGGCAAATAGCAAACCGATTTCATGGAATTCATTTTCCGGAAGGAATAGTAGCCACGAATTTTTTGATTTTTTTGCGGGAGGAAGCGCATCGATGGCCGTGAAAAATTTCTGACGAATCAGGTTTGAGATAAAATGCTCCTGAGCCGCGGGAATACTGCTTGTTGACCACATCAATCCGATGCGCACAAGCAGTGGGTAAATCACATTTAAATAGGTGTTCTTTATACCAAATCGAAGCACGGCATTGGCAAAGAGTTTTTCAAAAAAAACTTCATCGTAGGCAAAACCCGCAGCAATGAACTGTGAAATAAAGTAGTCGAATGACTCACCGGAGTTTACCTGCTTTCTTGAATGCTCTTCAAGTAGCTTATTAATCTGATGATCTGGCATGGAACAGAGTTGAGATACTTTATGATCTGTATCTATAAGGCTGACAATATTCAACAACCTGCGTAATTGTGTATTGTCGTAGTAGCGTGTGTTCCCTTCGGAACGATCCGGTTTCAGTGCGTTGTACCGCTGTTCCCACATCCTGATTGTGTGCGCTTTGATGCCTGAAAATTGCTGCAGTTCGGAGATTGAAAACGAATTCATGATGTTTAGATTTATGCAAATATATCTAAACAATCTGAATTACCAAAAAAGACAGAATTATTCCCTGATTTTTTGAATGAAGAAAGGCGGATTAATTTTTAAGAAGCAATAAGTGGGTCGGTTCAGTTCAGTCAACGATGAACTTCAGCGTTGCTGATTGTCCTTTTTCAGTAGTGATCTGAAGAAAATAAATCCCATTTGAAAGTTTATCGCGTTTCAGTGGGAAGGATGTTAGTGATTCTAATTTTTCCCGGTGAACAAGCATTCCCAATACATCGTAAATTTTCATGTCAGCATCTTCGAATAAAGAAGTTACAGAAACAAAAGCCGATGTATGAAATGGATTTGGTGAAATTATTAATGAATGATTTTCCTGAGAAATTGCATTGACTCCTGAAATCAGGTCGCAATTTGTTGCTGTGTTCGGAAAGAGTGTATTTCCGTTTTGTTTAAAGCAGGTAACTAAGGCTGTCCCTCCATCGGTAATACAACCGGGGGAGTTCTCAAGCAAACCAAAGGTTGAACCGACTCCTTCGATAAAGGAAATTTGGTAGCAGACGTTCACAGTCCATCTTTTCCTGTAATCACTTCCAACAAGAACAGAATCGATGGATTCGATTGTATCAATTTCAGGATTCGTTCTCTCTGTATAACCTTTTACCGTGTCCCCTACAACCATATTGAAATCATAAAGTAACTCTTCTGTAGTTGCTCCTGACTCAATGAAAAACACTTTTCTGGCGGCAGTGTCCTGTCGTATTGCGCCTGCATAATAGCCGGGCGTTGTCCATGTTCCTGGTTGAGTGCAACCTCCATGTGATACAATAACTTTAACGGGAACCTGGAGTTTGTGATATAAGTTGCTGGCAATGGTTGTATCTCCTGCCAGGGTGTAAGAATACAAGTATTGCCATGTATCGAAACCAAACCCACATGGCCAGTGCGCTTCAATATTCCATGAAGCTGCTGAGTCAGGAAAAGGATGGTATACGAATGTTTGTGAAGAAGCAGATAGAGAAAGCATACTGCTGATGAGGAGTAGAATTTTTTTCATGGCTGATTTATTTTGATGCTACTCTTTAATACATCGTTATAAATAATCCTTTATTATCCTTTAGTAAATTTAGCAATTATTTTGGATAGCTTAAGGCAGCATTATCCTTTCTATCTTTACTGCATGGCAGAAATACTGCAGATTGAAGATTTTCTTGAAAAGCTCGGTCACCAGAAGAGCGTGCTTCTGGATGTTAGAAGTGAGTCTGAGTTTAAGCAAGGACACATTCCCGGAGCCGTTAATATTCCTTTGCTGAATAATGAACATCGAGTCATTGTCGGAACAACCTATAAGCAAAAAGGGAGGGAAGCAGCCGTGCTTGCAGGCTTTGATCTTGTCGGAAATAAGTTTGGCGATTTTGTTCGTGAGGCTTTGAAACTATCTTCTGAAAAGGAGGTGATGTTGTATTGCTGGCGAGGTGGGATGCGTAGTAACATCATGGCTTGGATTCTGAGTATGGCAGGATTCAAAATTACCTTGTTGAAAGGCGGTTACAAAATGTTTCGAAGGTGGACGCTTGATCAGTTTACCCATTCTAAAAAAATTATTGTCATTGGAGGAAGAACCGGGTCGGGTAAAACTGAAGTCTTGAGAGTCCTCAAAGAAAAGGGAGAGCAGGTTATTGACCTGGAAGCACTCGCTAATCACAAAGGCTCTGCATTCGGTGGATTGGGGGAAAACCCACAGCCGCGCAATGAACATTTTGAAAATTTGCTTGCGCTTGAATGGAGTAAGATCAGCGATGACAAAATTCTCTGGCTTGAAAATGAAAGCAGGACGATTGGTTCTGTATCACTTCCCGTTGGTGTTTATGAGAGAATGCAAACATCTCCGGTTGTAGAAATGAAAGTGGACATGGAGTTACGCATCGAACTGATCCTTGAAGTCTATGGTCAGTTTCCGACTGATGTGCTTGTGGAGACTACCTTGAAACTGCAAAAGAGATTGGGTGGACTTCGCACCAAACAGGCAGTGGAAGCATTACAAGAGAATAATAAGAGAGCATGGCTTGAAGAGATTTTGTTTTATTACGATGGAACGTATGACTACGGCATGTCGCAACGAAAACCGGAGAGCATTTTGCAAGTTACCCGTTCCGTTCATGAGTCAGTAACGGAATTGGCGGATAAAATTATTTCAGTCTCAGAAAGTTTGAATAAAAAAATCATCGCATGAATACTGCAGATAGTAAACAGGATATTCGTCTTACACAATTCAGTCATGGTGCAGGTTGTGGTTGTAAGATTGCACCGTCTGTTCTGGAAGAAATTCTAAAGGGAAGCAAGAGCAACGCTCATTTTAAAAACCTGCTCGTTGGAAATGAAAGTAAAGACGATGCTGCAGTACTTCAACTTGAAGACGGAAACTGTCTTATCAGTACAACTGATTTTTTCACTCCCATCGTTGATGATCCGTATGACTTCGGCCGCATCGCTGCAGTGAATGCTATCAGTGACGTATATGCAATGGGAGGAAAGCCAATTTTAGCAATCGCTATTCTCGGATGGCCGATTGATAAAATCCCCGCAGCATTGGCGCAACAGGTAATTGCAGGTGCTCGGGCAATTTGCGATGAAGCAAACATTCCGCTTGCCGGTGGACATAGTATCGATTCTGCCGAACCTATTTTCGGACTTTCGGTAAATGGTTTTGTAAAAAAGGATCATCTGAAAAAAAATAATACTGCAAAGCAAGGTGATTTACTTTTTCTCACCAAGCCTCTTGGTACCGGAATTTTGTCAACTGCATTGAAAAGAGGAAAAATTTCAGCGGATGATCTGAAAAAAATGGTTGATGTCATGACACAACTCAACAAGGCGGGAGAGAAGCTTGGTAGTATGGAAGGTGTGCATGCACTCACTGATGTAACTGGATTCGGACTTTTGGGACACTTGATTGAAATGGCTGAAGGAAGCGGATTGTCTGCTCAGTTGAATTATAAAGACGTTCCGCTTATTGAAGGACTTGAGCCATATCTGAACCAGTTTATTATTCCTGAT
>JAYTXY010000167.1:0-7661 GCA_043742705.1 Bacteroidota bacterium | reverse complement strand
GCAAAACACACCTTCCATTTTATTAAGTGTTTCAACAACGAAGTCTCTTCGTGCCACATATTCTGTTTTCACTTTTTGAAAATAAGAATCGGGAGTATCAATGGCTGCTTCTGCAGCTACCTGTCCAAACGTAGGAGGGCTCAAACGCGCTTGTGCAAACTTCAATGCTGTTGCAATTAATTCTTTGTTTCTCGAAACAAGAGCTCCGATACGGGCACCACATGCGCTGTAGCGTTTGGAAACGGAATCGAGCAGCACTACGTTGTTTTCAATACCTTCCAGTTGCATAACGGATGTAAAGCTTCTTCCGTCATAGCAAAACTCACGATACACTTCATCAGAAAAAAGCCAGACATCTTTTTTCTTTACAATCTGTCGCAATGTTTCCAGTTCTTCCTTTGAATATAAATAACCGGTCGGGTTACTTGGATTGCAAATCATGATCGCTTTGGTTTTATGCGTCATGAGTTTTTCAAATTCGTCAATGGAAGGTAATGCAAAACCGTTTTCAATATAAGAGCGTATCGGCTTTACAATCACATCTGCCTGGACAGAGAAGCCGTTGTAGTTGGCATAAAAAGGTTCGGGAATAATAATCTCATCACCTTCATTCAGGCAACTCATCATGGCAATTTCTATTGCTTCAGAACCACCTGTTGTAATGAGTATGTCATTGTAATCAACGTGAATATTATTCTTTGCGTAATACGTAGTAAGTTTTTTACGGTACGATTCCATTCCTGCAGAATGACTGTACTCAACCACTTTCGGAGAAAAATTACGAATGGCATTCAGCATCGTTTCCGGTGTTTCAATATCCGGCTGACCGATGTTTAGGTGGTAAATTTTCTTGCCTTCCTTTTTCGCCTGTTCCGCAAACGGAACAAGTTTTCGAATCGGAGAAGGCGGCATTGCATTGCCCTTGAAAGATGTCTTCGGCATAATGTCAGGATTTAAGGCAAAGAAAAAACCCTTCCCGATGTGAATCAGGGAAGGGTTGCAAAGTTAAAATTATTCTGTAAGTCAGAAAATGCTTACTTCTTTTCAGGCGCTGCAGCTGGCGTTGCTTCAGCTGCCGGCATTTCAACGTTTCCTTTTAAGTGAAGAACTTTTGAACCCACTTTTCCATTAGAAGTAATGGTAACTGTTTTATCCTGCATTCCCATTTTGCCCGTTGAGTTGAACTCCACGTGAATCACAGCTTTCGCGCCTTTTGCAACAGGTTCTTTCGGCCATTGAGGAACTGTACATCCGCATGAACCATGAGCTTCAGAAATCACAAGCGGCTCTTTACCAACGTTAGTAAAGTTGAAATCGTATGCAACTTTGTCGCCTTGTTTGATGGTGCCGAAGTTATACTCTTCCACATCAAATTTCATGTCTGCCTGGTTCTTGTTTTCAACCACTGCCGGCGCAGCAGGTGTAGTTTTATTCTCCTGTGCTTGTGCAACTGCTACAGAAAGAAACATGGATACCGCTAAGATTACTTTTTTCATTGTTTTGTTTTTGATTTTTTTATTGCTCGGTTATAGTTAGAAGTGAATTATTTTTTTTCGGGTTGTACGGCCGGTTGCTCAAGAGGTTTGTCAACATTGCCTTTCATGTGAATGACCATCGGATTTTGTTTCGCGTTTGAGTTGATGGTAACAGTTTTGTCCTGCATTCCCATTTTACCCGCTGAGTTGAACGTTACTTTAATGGTTGACTTTTGTCCTTTTGCAATCGGCTCTTTAGGCCAGATTGGAACCGTACAACCACAAGAACCTGCGGCTGACGTAATGATGATAGGTTCGTTTCCAACATTTGTAAATTCAAATTCGTGTGTTGCTGATTCACCTTGCTTAATGTTTCCGAAGCTGAATTCAAGTTCTTTGAATTTGAAATCACCGACATTGGTATTTTCATTGCCGATGTTGTTAAGTTGTTTCTTTTCATCTTGCGCGAACGTTACTGTTGCAACAAGAAGAGATGACATCAGAAGGATTGACTTTAATTTCATAATGGGTTCTGTTTTTTTTTGTTTTGTTAGTATAAATTATCTTGATTTGTTTTCCAATGGTGTTGCGCCATCCTGTACTTTTTTGAAAGGCATCGTCTGTTCTGCAGCATTTTCTTCTGATGCTTCAACAAGACCCTTGATGGTGATCACTTTCGGATTTGTTTTTGCATTCGATTCAATCGTCACGGTTTTAGAAAAAGCTCCGACACGTTTTGTATCGTAATGAACTTTGATAATTCCTGTCTGACCTTTCATGATTGGTTCTTTAGGCCATGTAGGTACGGTGCAGCCACAACTTCCGCGTGCAGTTGAAATGACCAACGGCTCTTTCCCTGTATTTTTGAATTTGAAATCACAGGATCCGTCAGCACTTTGTTTGATGGTGCCGTAATCGTGAAGATCTGATTCAAACGTAATCTCCGGAGCATTCGGATTAACCTTTACAGTGCTATCGGGAGTAACAGCAGATTCCTGTGCATTAACTACAGTATTCATTCCGAAGATAAAGAGGATGACCACTGCGAAATTTTTTATGGTATTCATGTGTGTTTGGTTTTTAACAGATCTCAAAAATAATTTTTAAACTTTACAATCGGAACCTGCTTTACAATTATTTAGCCAAAGATTTCGACAAATCTAACGCGAATGCAATGAAGGGAATATGAAAATGAAGTTTATTTTTGCCTAAACAAGTTGAAAGCGGTAATAGCTCAGTTGGCAGAGCGTTAGTTTCCCAAGCTGAAGGTCGCGGTTCGAATCCCGTTTACCATTCAGGAATTAGGAATGTGCTTGTTGAGTTTCCCATCCGTAAGGTTTATTTCCCGTTGGCAGAAATCAAATTCTTCGGGATGGTTGTTTGAACACACAATCAGTATTTTATTTTTTGAATACGTTTCGATTAATTTCCTGTACCATTTTATTCCCTCTTCGTCAAGGTTTGAACAGGGTTCGTCCAGCAAAATAATTTTTACATCACTGAACAAAGCAAGTGTTAGTTTCAATCGTTGCTTCATTCCGGAGGAAAAATATTTGAACACTTTTTCCTGCGCATGTGCGAGACCTGTAATTGCGATAATGTCTGCGATGGAAAGATTCTGTGTTGTCTTTTTAAATTGAAAATGAAAACGGATGATTTCATTCATCGTAAACTCTTCAATTAATTCAAGGTAAGGAGATGCATAACTGATGTGTTGGAATATTTCTTCACCCTCGATTTTAGTGTCTCCGTCTGAATAATTCACTGTTCCTTCTGTTGGAAGCATGCTGCCGGAAATTACCTGCAGCAAGGTGGACTTGCCCGATCCGTTCGGTCCCAAAATAGCAAGGGATTCAGATGAGGAAAACTCCAGGTTGAGATTTCTGAAAATCCACTCGCGGTAAAATTTTTTTCCGGCTTTTTCTAAAACAATCTTCACGGGATGAATTTTGTAAAACTATATTTTATTCTTCATCATCTTTACCATAACCCCGCATAATTCCCCGTGTTGAGTTGCGGATGAAAGTAAGGATTACATCCCGTTCGGTTGAAGGACTCATTTCCGTTTCAACAATTTCCAATGCTTTGGAATAGCTGTATCCTTTCACAAAAATGACGCGATAGATTTCCTGTATCTCAGCAATTTTTTCATTGCTGAAACCTCTTCGTCTTAAACCTACTGAGTTAATGCCAACATAAGAAAGTGGTTCACGTGCCGCTTTTACAAACGGAGGAATATCTTTTCGAATTAACGAGCCGCCTGATATCATGACATGTCCGCCAATGTGTACAAACTGGTGAACCGCAGAAAGCCCGCCAATGATAGCGTAGTCATCAATGTTGATATGTCCTGCAAGTGTAACTCCGTTCGCAAGAATACAATGGTCTCCAACAATGCAATCGTGTGCAACATGTACATATGCCATCAACAAATTATTTTTTCCGACAACGGTTTTGCCCAGTGCTTTTGTTCCGCGGTTAATCGTTACGAACTCGCGAATAGTAGAATTGTCCCCGACTTCTGCTGTCGTAATTTCTCCGGTGAATTTTAAATCCTGAGGAACAGCGGAAATAACAGAACCCGGAAAAATTTTGCAATTTTTTCCGATGCGCGCGCCCGGGAAGATTGTAACATTGCTTCCAATCCATGTTCCATCACCAATTTCCACATTTTCATGGATCATGGTAAACGGATCTATCTGTACTCCCGTACCGATTTTTGCCTTCGGATGAATTGAAACAAGCGATGAATTCATTTACATTTGAAAATGGGTTTCAAACCTACATGAATTCATCAGAATACACAACCGATATTTTGAATTCTTTTGAAATAAACAGAATCCTGGTTGACCAATAGAAATTTATTTTCTCATTTCATTCTCTTTTTCTGTAAAATGGATGATGGCTTTTGCCGTGCCTGAAAAAAAGTGGCATTCTATTCATTAATTTGTAAATTCGTGCTTTCAAAAATTAACGATGGAGTTTACAGCGAAGCAAATCAGTGAGCTACTCAAAGGCGAGGTAGAGGGTAACGATGCTATCCGTGTAAATAAACTTAGCAAAATTGAAGAAGGAGAGGCGGGTTCGCTTTCTTTCCTTGCCAATCCCAAATACACTCCTTTTATCTATTCAACGCGTGCATCATTGGTTATTGTAAATAAAGATTTTGTTCCTGAACAGGCTGTTTCTGCAACATTGATACGTGTCGAAAACGCATACGAAAGTTTTGTTCAGCTTCTTGAAATTTATAATAGAATTCAGCTTGATAAAAAAGGAATCGATAAACTTTCTTTTATTTCTCCGTCAGCGAAACTTGGTAAAGATTGTTATGTCGGTGCTTTTGCATTCATCGGTCAGCATGCTGTGATCGGAAATAACGTAAAAATTTATCCGCAGGTTTATATCGGTGACAATGTGGTGATCGGTGATAACACAACACTTTTTGCCGGAGCTAGAATTTATTCGGATTGCAACATTGGTGCTGATTGCACATTACATACGGGAGTTGTGATTGGAGCAGATGGATTTGGATTTACTCCGAACTCAGAAAATCAATACAAGAAAGTCGCACAGATCGGCAATGTCATCATAGAAGATCACGTAGAGATTGGTGCGAATACTTCCATCGATCGTGCAACGTTGGGTAGTACAATCATTCGCAAAGGAGTGAAACTTGATAACCTCATCCAGGTTGCGCACAACGTTGAGATTGGGGAGAATACTGTCATCGCTGCTCAAACAGGAATTGCAGGCAGTACCAAGATCGGCAAAGACTGTATGATTGGCGGACAGGTCGGCATTGTCGGACACATCACCATTGCAGACAAAGTAAAAATTGCCGCGCAGAGTGGCATAGCTTCAAGCATAACTACTGAAGGAGAAATCGTACAAGGCTCGCCGGCTTTTGGCATCGGTGACTACAAACGGACTTACGTTGTTTTCAGAAAACTTCCTCAGCTTGAAAAAAGAATCAAGGAACTTGAGCAACTAATTGCCGAGTTAAAACAAATTACTCCCTCTTAAAAATGATTAAACAAACAACCTTGAAATCTCCTGTTTCAATTTCAGGAGTTGGATTGCATACGGGTGAAAATGTGAATCTCACATTTAAGCCTGCTCCTGAAAATCACGGCTACAAATTTCAACGCATCGATGCTCCGGGACAACCGATTATTGAAGCGGATGTAGATAACGTGATTGGAACAGATCGCGGAACAACCATCGGAAAGCATGGAGTGAAAGTAAGTACGATTGAACATGTACTTGCCGCACTGGCAGGATTGGAGATCGACAACGTGTTGATGGAAATTGACGGACCTGAAGTTCCGATTATTGACGGCAGTTCAAAACCTTTTATTGATTTACTTGAGAAAGCAGGCATCCAGGAACAAAATGCGGAACGTTTGTATTATTCACTGAGTGAAAACATCACATACGAAGATACTTCACGCAAAACTGAAATGCTTGCAGTTCCCAGCGATGATTTTCGTCTGACAGTGATGGTTGATTACAACACCGACATTCTCGGAACTCAACATGCAACCATTTACAACATCAAGGAATTTAAATCTGAAGTAAGCGAGTGCAGAACATTTTGTTTTCTCCACGAGCTTGAAATGCTTCTTGAACATAATTTGATCAAAGGCGGTGACATCAACAATGCGATTGTTGTGGTGGATAAACCTTTACCACCGGAGAAGATGGCGCATCTTGCAAAAGTTTTTAAGAAAGATAAAGTTGTTCCTGAGCGTGGATTTTTAAACAATGCAAAACTTCGTTATCAGAATGAGCCGGCACGTCATAAGCTTCTTGATATTGTCGGGGACCTTGCATTGGTTGGTGCTCCGTTGAAAGGACATATTCTTGCCGCGCGTCCCGGACACCATGCGAATGTTGAGTTCGCAAAAATGATCAAGGCGTTAATGAAGCGTGATCGTTTCAAAGCGAATGTTCCGAAGTATGATCCTGCTGAGAAACCACTTTTTGATGTCAATCGCATTCAGCAATTTCTTCCGCATCGTCCGCCATTTCTTTTTATCGACAAGATTATTGAGTTGAGTGATCGTCATGTCGTGGGAGTGAAAAACGTAACGATGAACGAGTGGTATTTCCAGGGACATTTTCCCGGAGCACCGGTGATGCCGGGAGTTTTACAGGTAGAAGCGATGGCGCAGGTAGGAGGAATACTTGTATTAAATACAGTTCCTGATCCTGAAAATTACCTGACGTATTTTATGAAAATTGAAAACGCGCGATTCAAGAGCATGGTGTTGCCGGGTGATACCGTTATTTTCCGCCTTGAATTAATTTCTCCGATTCGCAGAGGAATCTGTCACATGAAGGGCGAAGCTTTTGTAGGTGATAAAGTGGTGATGGAATCTGAAATGATGGCGCAGATCGTTCGCAGGGAAAAGAAGAAGGCGGAAGAAAAAGAACCTGAGCCTGTAAATTGATTTTATTTTCTTCAGATCTTCTTTGCGAATTCGAAATTAATTTTTCGGATAACACACGTAGTATTTCTCTACAGGTTCTGAAAGCACTTTGATGTTCAGTGTGTCTGCTGCTTCGGAAATATCCTTGATTGTACCGTCTTTAAAAAGAATATTTATTTTATCGTGACTGGTGTTGTACGCATTGTTGATCAATGTTCCCTGCAAAAGAAAATAGTTTAGTTCTTCATTGTTCACATCGAAGCTCGCTTTTATTTTCTCTTTGATCTCGTCAATAAATTTTTTATCGAACGGTTTCAATTGAAGAGCGATCTTAAAAAGTTTTCGGTTCACCATCCGTGTACATAATGCACTTAAAATTTTATCACTGTGTTTGCTCCATACTTTTATGGAAGTAGTGATATCGCTGTCATCCAGTTCTGCAAATGTATTGAGAAGATTTTCGTCAGAAAGAAAGTCCTTTTTTGTAAAACTGTTTGTGAGGAATTTTTTCAACGCAGGAGTTGCAAACAACTCAATGTTTTGTTTCGCAAGTTCCTTCGCACGTTTCAGGATGTTAATGAGAAGTGATTCCGCACTCACCACCGTTTTGTGAAGATAAACCTGCCAATACATCAGCCTTCTTGAGACGATAAATTTTTCAATCGAATAAATTCCTTTTGCTTCAATTGCCAATTCATCATTCACTACTTCCAGCATTTTGATAATCCGGTCGCTGCTGATGACTCCTTCTGAA
>JAYTXY010000166.1:0-3925 GCA_043742705.1 Bacteroidota bacterium | reverse complement strand
GTTTGAGCAATTGTATAATTCTCTGCCTGAAATAAAACTTTTATTAGAAGACGAGTTGTTTGCCGGGCAAAGCGCAAAATAATTTTTCAAATCCTCAGTAAACCAATTACTGCAAAACTGTAAGTGATTCCTGCTTCAGGAAGTTTCTCATTACTTTTTTCGTCAGAAACAGGTATTCAGCTTCGTTTACCTGCTGTTTCTTTAAAAGATGTAAGTAAGGATCTCCTCTAATAATTAAAACTTTCAAGACAAAAACCTGTTAACAGTATTACACAATACAGACTGTCTGTATTAAAAAAATGTCAAATGAAAACATGCATCCTTTACCGGACAAGAATGATTGCTCTTATGATCTTTGCCGTTCCAATGATTTCTTCTTCGCAGCCATTTGTTGATCCGTTGAATGTAAAATACCAGTACTTCCCTGAACGATCTTACACAGACGGCTCGAACAGTAGCATGAGTTCAAGCCTCAGTGAAGCAACCATTTTGCTTCCGCTCCAATTAAAAAACAGCGACATCGTGATCATCAATGCTGACGCAACGGAAATGGATTTCAATTACAAGGGAGAACAATCACTGCACACAAGCTTGTACAGCACATCATTGGCTTTAGGTTATGATCATCAATGGAAAAATAGCAAATGGAGAACAATGGTGATGGCGATACCGAAAATCAATTCTGATTTTAAAGATCTTTCATCAGAAGATTTTCAACTTGGCGGAGTTGTTCTTGCCAACTTCAAAAAGAATGATCATTTGAAATATCATTTCGGATTTTACTACAACAGCGAATTCTTTGGAGATTATTTTATTCCGCTTCTCGGGATCGAATGGAAGATTAACGACAAGATGAATCTCTTTGGAGATTTACCTTCAACCATGAATCTTGAATACAAGATCAACAAAAAACTGTACGCAGGTGCAGCTTTTCAGTCTGTCATCAGTAAATATAGGTTAAGCAAAGCCAGCGGGAACAGTTTTGTGCGGGAAGGCGACAACGAACTCGGTCACGATCAATTGAAAATTTACCTCAATGTATATTTGACAGATCACTTTGTTGTGTATGCAGAAGCCGGACAAACATTTAACAGGATGTTTAATCTGTACGACAAAAACAATGTTGCTACAGCATCAAATCCTGTCTATCACAAAAGCAATGACGGTATGTTCTATACTACAGGGTTAGCTTATCGAATCAGGTTGGATTAGAATTAAATCATTTCTTAGTGAACCTTAGTGCTCTTAGTGTCTCAGTGGTTATTTTTTTACCACGAAGACACTTAGAAACACTAAGATTTGTTGAGATCAAGTCTGATTTTCATGAAGAATTTTCTTTTGAACAGCTAAAACTCTTCTACCATTTTTTTTCAAAATCTCCGCGGGAAAAATACTTTTCGATAAAGCAGTACATTAAAATAAAAAAGTAACGACTTCCCATTTCGCGAATCTTCAATTTAGATACACCAAACCTCCTGTTCGTCCATGAATTTGGAACAACGGTATAGGAATAACCGCGTATGATCGCTTTCAGCGGAAGTTCAATCGTAAGGTTAAAGTGCGGAGATAAAAAAGGTTTGACTCCATCTATCGTATGACGTTTATACAATTTAAACGCGTTGGTAGTATCGTTGTACTTGATGCGCATCACCAAACGAATAATAAAATTCGCAATTCGGTTAATTATTTTTTTCGCGAAAGGATAATCAATCAGCTTTCCACCTTTCATAAAACGGCTGCCGAACACACAATCGTAATTTCCTTCCAACATCGTTGAATAAAAACGAATGAGGTCAAAAGGCGAATCCGACAAATCAGCCATCATCACAGCTACGCAATCTCCGCTGTATCGCTCCAATCCGAAACGAACAGCATAACCGAATCCGTTTGGTCCTGCATTGGTTTCGTACCGAAGTGAAGGATATTTTTTTGACAATTCTTCCAACACCTTTACCGTATTATCTTTCGAATTGTCATTGACAACAAAAATCTCGTGATCAATTTTTACTTTGCCAAAAGCATTCTCGATCTGCTCAATAGTCTCTGCAATGGATTCCTCTTCGTTATATGCCGGTATGACGATGCTTAACTTCATTTCTGGTTTTGAATAAGTGGAACAAAATAAGCGAAATAAAAAACAACATGCTCCAACTCGACAATTCTTTCAACACATACATGTATTTATAACCGCCAACAAAAGAACCGATGAAGAAGCTGTAAAACAAAAGAATCATTAAACCTCCAATTGATCCATTCAGCTTCTTATTTTGCGAGTGATTAAAAATATCCAGGAGAAAAGGAATCGTAAGTAGTAAATAAACCAATCGGTAATCAAAATTATTTCCGATAAAAAAAGTTCCCGTGTAAATGATTCCTCCGGTTAAAAAGAGAAACACATTTTTATTTTCTGTGTGAGAAAAGGGCGGAATGAATTTATTCAAACGCTCTTTGAATTTTGCACTTACATAGAACGCTGATCCCAACACAAGCGCAACAAGCGCATTGGCAACAATGAGCAAAGACTTTCCTTCCAAAAAAATTTGCAACGAAACATTTTTTCCATACGAAAGCGAGTGAAGCTTTGGGGTATTCCTCGTGACAAATAAAATATCCTTGTACGTCAATGCTAAATACCCACCAATAATAATGACAGAGTACGTGAGGATGATGAGAATATTTTTACGAGAAGTTTTTTCGAAAAATAAAATCAGCAACAGAAAAAACGGATATATTTTCAGCATTCCTGCAAATAAAATCAGGAGATATGACAAGTGAAGTTTCACCGCTTCACTAACAACTGAAACTTTTCTTACATAAAGTATCGAACAGAGAATTACCACATACACCATGATGTCACAATTGCATCGTTCAAGCAAAAGCAGGATAGGAGGAGAAAAAAAGATGAGTAAAACAAAAATGATCTTCTTCCATTTGCGTACGTCAAAAATAAATGAAGTAGTTAAAGTAAACAGATAAATAAGCGCAACTCCTAATGGATTCGTAACACCTCTTCCAAAATTTAAAAAATCAAAAATGTGCAACCATATTTTCGGATAGTTATACGTTCGTCCCCATGGATCAAAAATCGTAGTGATGTAAGGATCCATCCCTGCTCTCACACAATCCACCGAACCGGTAATGGTAATCAAGTCAGCAAAAGGAGGATACAATGCCCAGGGAGCAAGCGTGACGCCAAACATGACATGAACCAATACAAGGAAAGTCAAAACTGAAAAGGCAATGATCGGAATCACAAACCGATACTTCGCGTTATCATCGGCTTTATGATTTAATTCCTTCACGTATTTCTTTTAAAAGGTTTATCAAATCATATTTGTAATTCCAGCCGGGATAATCTTTTTTAAATTTTGACACATCAGAAATATACCAGATGTGATCCCCTACTCTGTTATCTTCAGCGTAAGAATAATTCATTTTTTTTCCCGTGATCTGTTCACACAAAGCGATGGCTTCCTTCATCGAACAATTCGAATGACGGCCTCCTCCGGCATTGTATACTTCTCCCTGACGAGGTGCGAGGTAAAAATGATAAAACATATTCACAAGATCATATGAATGGATATTATCCCTAACCTGTTTTCCTTTGTAACCGAAAACAGTATAATGATTTCCTGTCACAGCACATTTCATCAGGTAAGATAAAAATCCGTGCAGCTGTGCTCCCGAATGATTCGGACCTGTCAGACATCCTCCGCGGAAAATTCCGACATTCATGTTGAAGTACTTTCCGTATTCCTGAGCCAGTATATCAGCAGCAGCTTTTGACGCACCGAACAAAGAGTGTTTGGAATTATCAATGCTCATGCTTTCATCAATTCCATTTTTATAATATGGATGCGCTTCATCTATTTCCCAACGATCTTCCAGTTCAACTAAAGGAAGAAAGTTCGGAGTGTCTCCATAT
>JAYTXY010000165.1:0-23626 GCA_043742705.1 Bacteroidota bacterium | reverse complement strand
TACGATTGAAATTCCGGGAGATAAAATTACCAAGGCAGTAGAAAATCTTTGGAAGCAGGGACTTTTTTCTGACGTAAGAATAGTTGCCAACCGTGTTCAGGGTAAGCTGATTTTTCTTGAATTGAAATTGCAGGAACGTCCGCGTCTTTCAAAATTTTCATTTAAAGGTGTGAGTAAATCGGAAGCCGACAAGATCCGTGAGAAAATTAAACTTGAGCGTGACAAAGTGGTTACTGAAAATGTATTGATAACAACAAAGACTGTCGTCAGGGATTTTTATGTTGACAATGGATACATGAATGTGGAGGTGGATGTGAAAGAGATCCGGGATTCAGCGTACCTGAACAGGGAGATACTCAACATTGTAGTCGACAAAAAACACAAAATAAAAATTCACAAGATCACGTTCGAAGGAGCCACGGAATTTAAGGATGGCAAACTGAAACGTGCCATGAAGGAAACCAAAGAGAAACATTGGTATAAAATTTTCACCTCGTCAAAATTTATTGATGAAAATTATCAACAGGACAAAACAAAAATTATTGCCAAATACAACGACCGTGGTTATCGTGATGCGCACATTGTAAGAGATTCTGTTTCCAGGTACAACGACAAACAGGTTGACATTCATATTACAATTGATCCCGGACATAAATATTTTTTCCGCAATACGACCTGGGTTGGAAACACAAAGCATTCTTCTCAGGAGTTGAATACGATTCTTGGAATTAAGAGAGGAGACGTGTATGATCAATCGGTGCTTGATAACCGGCTCTTGATGAATCAAAACGGTCGCGATGTAAGTTCTCTTTACATGGATGACGGCTATTTGTTTTTCCAGATCACACCGGTGGAGATTAACGTAGAGAACGATTCCATCGATCTTGAAATGCGTATTTACGAAGGTAAGCAGGCGGTGATAAACAAAGTAACTGTTTCAGGAAATACAAAGACGAACGATCGTGTGATTATGCGTGAGATACGTACTAAGCCGGGGCAATTGTTCAGTCGCCAGGATATTATCCGCACACAGCGCGAACTTGCGCAGCTCGGTTATTTCGACCAGGAAAAATTAGGTGTGAACCCGAAACCAAATCCTGCCGAAGGAACCGTTGATATAGAATATGTAGTAGAAGAAAAGCCGAGCGATCAGCTTGAACTCTCAGGCGGATACGGAGCGAATCAACTCGTTGGTACATTGGGATTGTCGTTCAATAATTTTTCCGCGCGAAATCTTTTCAAGAAAAATGCATGGAGACCACTTCCGTCAGGTGACGGACAACGTCTAAGCTTGCGTTTCCAGACAAACGGAAAGCCATATCAATCTTACAACGCATCGTTTACCGAACCGTATCTAGGAGGAAAGAAACCAAACTCATTCAGCGTATCTGCATTTCATTCGAGATTTATTCCCAATAGTTTGTCAGACAGTGATCCATTGCAGCAGTCTGCAAAAATCTCAGGGGTTACTATTGGTTTAGGAAAACGACTGAAGTATCCGGATGATTTCTTTACCATCTACCATGAATTGAGTTACCAATATTTTGCATTGAAGAACTACGGTTCGTTCTTCGTCTTCCCGACTGGAAATGCAAACATTCTGAGTTTTACCGAAACGCTTGGACGAAACTCCATTGATGCTCCGATTTTCCCGCGAAGAGGATCGCAGATTTCATTGTCTGTTCAGTTCACTCCGCCCTATTCTCTGTTCAGTAATATCGATTACAAGACTGCTTCTGATCGTGAGAAGTATAAACTCCTTGAATTTCATAAATGGAAATTTCAATCATCGTGGTTCACTGAGCTCGCACGTAATCTTGTACTCAATGCAAAAGTTCAGTATGGATTTCTTGGTTTGTACAACCGTGATATCGGCATTGCACCGTTGCAACGATTCTATGTTGGAGGAGACGGACTAACGGGAGGTTACCAGTTTGATGGACGAGAATTGATAGGTCTGAGAGGATACACCAACAACTCACTCACACCTTTCAACGCTGCTGGTGTCCAGGTAGGTGGCACAATCTTTGACAAATACACGCTCGAATTAAGATTCCCTGTGTCACTCAATCCATCTGCAACCATCTACCTTCTTACATTTGCCGAAGGGGGCAATTCCTGGTTAAAGTTCAGCGACTTCAATCCGTTTGGTGTGAAACGTTCAGCCGGTGCCGGAATCAGAATTTTCCTTCCAATGTTTGGTTTGCTTGGGCTGGATTGGGGTTATGGATTTGATAAATTATACAATGATCCGGCAGGATCGAACAGCGGATCACAAATTCACTTCTCCATTGGTCAACAATTTTAATTTAATACATTTGCACCCCTAAAATCGAAAGCATAACCATGTCAACGTCCATGCATTTCTTTCTTCGTTTCCGAAAAATCGCGCTTGCGGTTTTGTTCTTTGCTTTCATGAGCATTGCTTCAAACACAACGGCTCAGAAATATGCTTACGTGAATACCCAGTATATCCTGGATAACATGACGGAGTATAAAACGGCCATGCAGCAGTTGGACAATCTCTCCATTAACTGGCAAAAGGAAATCGAGGATAAATATTCCATCATCGATAAATTGTATAAAGCGTACCAGGCAGAACAGATTTTACTGACGGAAGAAATGAAAAAGAAACGCCAGGATGAGATTACATCAAAAGAAAAGGATGTAAAGGATTTACAAAAGCAACGTTTCGGTTACGAAGGAGATCTGTTTAAAAAGAAACAGGATCTGATAAAACCCATCCAGGATAAAGTGTACAACGCTGTTAAGAAATTGGCTACCGATCAGAGCTTCGCAGTGATTTTCGATAAATCCAGCGACCTGATTATGTTGTTTGCCAATCCGAAATACGACAAGAGCGATGATATATTGCTTGCGTTAGGTTATAAGCCGGGCAAGAAAGATGGTGGTGATACAAAGACGGGTACAGGAACAGGAAATACTAAAACACCGATGAAAACTGAAACACCTGTGAAATCGGAAGAGTCAGAAAAAAAATAAATTCTAATCCCTATAATTCATAAAACCAACCATGACTAAATTTTTTAAAATAGTTTTTACTGCAACTATTCTGATGACAAGCAGTAATTTGTTTGCACAGACTTTGAAGTTTGGACACATCAATTCAACTGAACTGATTCAGGCAATGCCGCAAACGAAACAGGCAGACAGTACACTGAAAAAATACGGGGAGTCATTGGATTTCCAATTGAAAGGGATGACTGCTGAATACCAGAATAAATTGCAATCGTATCAGGGGAAGAGAGACTCAATGCCCGATGCCATTAAGCAAACCAAAGAAAAGGAATTAGAAGATCTTGGAAATCGTATTCAGGATTTTCAACAGACAGCACAAGAGTCTATTCAAAAGAAGAAAGAAGAATTGTATGGTCCGGTGTTGAAAAAGGCGGAAGGAGCGATTAAAGATATCGCGAAAGAAAAAAATTACTCCTACATCTTTGATACAAGTGTTGGAACTGTACTCTTTGCGCAGGATTCGGATAACATCATGCCGATGGTGAAAGCGAAATTAGGATTGAAATAATCTGAAGATTTTTATTTTGAAACCATCCCGGTATTATCGGGATGGTTTTTTTATTTTTGATGCAGATGTCCCAACCACTTTCTCCTCAACGTAAACAGATTGCTTCCGCTCCCATTGGCATCTTTGATTCGGGAGTGGGCGGGTTAACTGTTTTACATTCTGCATTGACAGAATTTCCCGAAGAGAATTTTATTTATTACGCTGACACCCGTCATGTTCCTTATGGAACTAAGCCAAAAGAAGAAGTACGCGATTATATTTTTCGGGCAGTTTCTTTTCTTGAGAAGATGAATATCAAAGCACTTGTTCTGGCTTGTAATACTGCAACCAGCATTGCTGTGAATGAGCTTCGTAGCAGCTACGATTTTCCGATCATTGGTATGGAGCCAGCCGTGAAACCAGCCGTTGAGCGAACAAAGAATAAACGCGTTCTCGTATTGGCAACGCAACTGACGTTGCAGGAGCAAAAGTTCAAGGACTTAGTGGCGAAAGTGGACAACGAGAAAATTGTTGACTTCATGGCGCTACCTGAATTGGTTGAACTTGCCGAACGTTTTGTTTTCGATCCCCAAGTTGTTGTTCCTATACTTCGGGATAAACTTTCAGGGGTTTCCCCGGAAACGTTTGGAACGGTGGTCTTGGGCTGCACTCATTTTCTTTTTTTTAAAAAATCTTTCCGGGAATTGTTTTCTTCTTTTGCTGACATCATTGACGGCAACGAAGGAACAGTGCGGCATCTGAAGAACACGCTTCAATCAAAAAATCTTCTTTCGAATCAAGGAAGCGGTCACGTTGATTATTTTGAATCGGGGATTTCTGTGAAGGATACCGATCCTTTCAAAAAATATTTAATGTGGCTGGATAATCCGAAGCGATGAAACTTTTAATGTTTGTCTTTGTTATTCTTTAAACCATTCCGAGTACATAACATAACGATCAGGTAATTCATTCAGGAGTTTTCTTTGTTCATCCGTAATCGGTTTTATTTTTCGTGCCGGAGCTCCGGCATAAACGTGCCCGGATTCAAGTGTGGTGTTTTCTAGGACAATTGATCCCGCTGCAACAATGCAATATTTTTCCACGACTACGTGATCCATTAAAATTGCACCCATACCAACCAATACATGATCTTCAAGCGTACAGCCGTGAACAATTGCACGGTGCCCGATACTGCAGAAATCTCCAATCACCGTTTTTGCCTTTTGATAAGTACAATGAATCACAGCACCGTCCTGGATATTGACTTTATTGCCGATGGTGATTGAGTTCACATCACCCCGAACTACTGCATTGAACCACACACTGCAATCGTTTCCCATCTCCACTTCACCTACGAGTGTTGCATTCTCCGCGATGAAGCAGTCTTTTCCGAATCTCGGATGAATTCCTTTGACAGGTTTAAGCAAGGCCATAAAAATTTAGTTAATGATTGATCGTTATTAATTTTGTAAATTTACAGGATAAAATTTTCGGAGCAAGTTTCTATGAAGAAAACGAAAATAACTATTCTAATTGTTGCTGTATTGATTGCGTTGACAGCTTGCAAGAAAGCAGATGAGTATCCGATTCTTCCCGCGATAACCTTTAAGTCACTCACTACGCAAAGAGATGCAGGTGGATTTGACACAAAAGGAGTCGTGACGATTTCGTTTACTGATGGAGATGGTGACCTTGGCTATTTTTCTTCCGGGAATGGCTCACCATACGATGACACGCTTAGTCAGTATTACTATAATTTCATCGTTAAATTTTTTGAAAAGAAAAGCGGTGTATGGACTCCCAACGCGGTAAACCTGACGGGAAGGCTGAACGGAAGAATGCCTTACCTCACACCGGAAGGAACCAACAAAGCGTTAAAGGGAGATATTGCCATGGATTTGTTTCTTCCCACACCCATGACGGCTGATACTGTGCGCTACGATATTTTTATTTATGATCGTGGCTTGCACCAAAGCAATACCATTACAACGTCAGAGCTAATCATCAATACCCATTGATTTTTTTTCTCCAGGTTGAAATTAGTATGGGCAGATAATTTTCCACCTCCCTGGTATTTGCTACAGAATAGTTTCCGGTTTCTCTTATCGCATCTCTTAAGTAAAAGCTTTTTTGACTGACGCTGAAGAATTTTTTTTCTTTCCTGAGATAAGTTGCAAGGTAGATTTGTTCTGTCTGACCCGGAGTGGGAACGAGTACAGCATTTTTACCGATGGCTTCAAGATCCATAATGCTTGAATAGCCGGCGCGGCAGATAACGGATTCAGAAGAAGAAATCGCTTCCAGCAACTTTTTACTGTCAAGGTGTGATACGATGGACAGGTTCCCGTGCACGGTTGTTTCGCTTTGTTCTTCTGGTTTTCCAAGAACAATGAGACACTTCAACGTTGAGTCGGACAGTTGTTTTATCAAAATTTTTTCAAAGGCTGAACGATGTGGTTCAGGTCCGCTAACAATCCCGATGACATCGTACTTTTTTTCAGAGAAATTATTTTTCTTTCCCTTCCACCTTGACAGCGTTCCAATAAATTTTGCATTGGAAGGAAATGGATACTTATAGGACAAGTCTCCGCTCAGTTTTTTTTCATCATCAGGAATCCAGCACTCATCAAATTTCTTTATGAAGAATTTATTGATGCGATAAAGCAGTGGTTCAAGAAATTTTAATCCTGAAGGACACTTAATCATTACCTGGTGTGTGATAAAAACGGTCTGAATTTTTTTATTCCACAAACCGTATCTGTTATCAGAAATTACAGCATCAATCCGGTAATCAAGAATTATTTTTTTCAATTGTTCGTGTTCTCTAAAAATTCTCCAGGCGAATTTTGGCGTTTGAAATGCCATGGATAAAAACATGGGCAGGAAAGAAGAGTACTTTGCACGATAGCCACGGAGAAAGATTATTTTCAAGTCGGGAAATTCTTTTTCAAGCATTGCTGCTAAATTTTTTTCAGCAGCAATAATTACTTCATCACCATGAACCAGTAATTCCCTGATGATGGGAATGCAACGTGAAGCATGTCCCAGGCCCCAGTCAAGTGGTGCAATCAATATTCTTTTTTTATCATTCACGGGTACTAATTACTAATTTGTACGAATATACAAATCAACGTTTGATAATTTTCTGTCGAAAGTAGAATCCTTGTTCCATGTATGTTTCATGTATTCGTACATTCGTACAAATTAGTAATTAGTACTATGACGAAAAGAAAGCTGCAACGTTTTGCAGAGAATGAAACGTTTGGAAACGTGTTTCAGCCGGGAATTATTTACCCTCCTGTTGATCACGAGATGAAAGGAAAATGGAACGATGTGTTTTTCAAAAACGATCACCCTATTACACTTGAATTAGGTTGTGGAAGAGGAGAGTATACCGTGAAGTTGGCGGAATTATTTCCTCAGAATAATTACATTGGAATCGATTTCAAAGGAGCCCGGTTGTGGCGTGGTGCAAAGACTGCCCTGGAAAATAAAATGAATCATGTTGCATTTCTTCGTGTTCAAATCCTGGGAATAGAAAGTTGCTTTGCTCAGAATGAAATTAGTGAAATCTGGGTTACTTTTCCTGATCCGCAGCCTCAGCAAACACGTGAGCATAAACGTCTGACTTCTCCCCGTTTTATTTCAATGTATAAAAATATCCTGAGCAAGGGTGGCATCATCCATCTGAAAACAGACAATCGCGGGTTGTATGATTACACACTTGATGTGATCAAGGAAAATTATTTTTCAATTATTACCTCTACACATGATTTGTATAATTCTGATCTTCACGATGAAGTGTTGGGAATTAAAACTACCTATGAACAGATATTTTTAAAGCAAGGTTCGAAAATCTGTTATGTCAAATTCCGTTTAGCATGAGCAGCGAAAGAAAACTTGATTCTTTTTTCGAACAGGTGTATGCTGTAGCGCGCCTCATTCCCAAAGGACGTGTTACTTCTTACGGAGCCATTGCATCGTATCTTGGTGCGGCCCGCTCCGCGCGCATGGTTGGGTGGGCAATGAACAATGCATCCCATGTTCGTCCAAAAGTTCCTGCACATCGTGTAGTGAATCGTACAGGATTGCTAACGGGAAAGCACCACTTCGAATCGCCAACTAAAATGCAGGAGTTGCTTGAGAAGGAAAAAGTATCGGTCAAAAAGGATCAGGTACAAAATTTTAAAAAGCTGTTCTGGGATCCCGCTATTGAATTAAAAATTTAAGTTTTTATCTGAGCATAGCACTTATAAAAGCCTGATATGAGGCGACAATTCGTATCTTTACGCATCTAATTTTTATTATTTAATGAGTATTACAAAAGAAAAAGTACTAGACGCATTGCGTTATGTTGAAGAGCCCGATCTTAAAAAAGACCTGGTTACTTTAAACATGATAGAAGATATTCAGGTTGACGGAAGGAACGTGAGCTTTACAGTGATTCTTACGACTCCAGCTTGCCCGTTAAAAGCACTCATTGAACGAGCTTGTATAAATGCCATTGTTCATTATGTGGATGCAGAAGCAAACGTAACGGTAAACATGACTTCGCGAACCACGTCCGGACGAGTAACCGATGACGTGTTGCTTCCCGGTGTAAAAAATATTGTTGCCGTTGCTTCCGGGAAAGGTGGAGTAGGTAAATCTACTGTTGCCGCAAATCTTGCCGTTGCTTTGGCTAAGAAGGGAGCAAAAGTAGGATTGATAGATGCAGATATTTACGGGCCGTCACAACACATCATGTTCGGATTGGAGCATGAGCGTTTGCTTGTGAATGAGCGGGATGGAAAAACATTTATGTTGCCGATGGAAAAGCACGGAGTGAAACTTCTTTCCATTGGATTTCTTGTGGATCCCGGCAAAGCAATTCCATGGCGCGGACCGATGGCGAGTAAGGCATTGAGACAACTCTTCAGTGATGCGGAATGGGGAGAACTTGATTACATGCTGATCGATCTTCCTCCGGGAACAGGAGACATTCATCTTACACTGGTATCAGCAGTTCCGCTTACTGGAGCTGTAATTGTCAGCACTCCGCAACACGTAGCACTTGCTGATGCGCAAAAAGGAATCAACATGTTTCAACTTCCGGCAGTAAATGTTCCCGTGCTTGGGTTGGTGGAGAATATGGCGTACTTCACTCCCCCAGAGTTGCCGGAAAATAAATATTACATCTTCGGAAAGGACGGTTGTAAAAAACTGGCTG
The DNA here is from genome assembly GCA_043742705.1 of Bacteroidota bacterium. Taxonomy (GTDB): domain Bacteria; phylum Bacteroidota; class Bacteroidia; order AKYH767-A; family 2013-40CM-41-45; genus JAPLDA01. Next base: position 14,891 of record JAYTXY010000165.1, on the reverse strand, counting down.
ATGAAATGAATGTTCCTTTCCTTGGGCAAATTCCATTGGTGGAAAGCATTTGCGAAGGCGGTGACAGCGGACATCCTGTTGTGCTGGATGAAAATACACCTACTGCTGTTGCATTCAAGGAAATTGCAGATCAGGTGGCAAGATATGTTTCGATTCGCAACGCACATGTTGCTCCAACAAAGAAAGTAGAAACGCTTGCATAATGGAACCCACATCAGGAATTCGATTTCCTGAAAAAATATTACTTACAGTAGACTTCAATTTTTCAAAATGAATAACAGTTTAAATATTTACTCCCGCATAGAAGAAGCTCTTACGCAAATTCGCCCTTACTTGGAAGCTGATAATGGAAACGTAAGTTTGCTGGAAGTAACGGATGATATGGTTGTAAAGTTGAGGTTTCACGGAGCATGCAGTAATTGCTCCATGAGTGCAATGACATTGAGAGCGGGAATTGAACAAACTATCAGGAATCACGTTCCTGAGGTAAAGTCGGTGGAAGCTGTTGAAACCGCAGAGCAGAAATAGAAAATCAAAAGGATAAGATAAAAAAGGAGTGACAATACATCACTCCTTTTTCTTTTCTGTTTAATTAGTTTCTAGAACTGGCTCAAAAACTTACTCACTTTTTCGAAATAAGTATTTTTATCTGTAGAAAAGTTTTCTGCATTGGAAGGACTTGCTGTAACTATGTAAGTTTGACTCGCACATTTCAGCAATTTCATATCTGTCGGAGTCAACATTTCATCCTGTGGAGAAACAATGATAAAAACACCGCGGATGTTCGGTCTTGATTTATCGCAGGCATACATCGGCTCCATGTTCTTGTCGAAGCCAAAAGGAATGATGACATCTTTTCCTTTTTTCTCCTTCATTTTTTTCTTCATCTGTTCCAATCCTGTCCACGGACCATCGGCAATAATTTTACGCGCTTCAGGACGATTCATTCCGACACCAAGTGACAAACCTGCTCCGATATTTTGTCCATACAAATCAAACTTGGTGATTGCCCGTGACTTTCTCAGATAGTCAAGTACAGAACCCAAATCAGTATTAAATTGAGGATAGATATATGTATCCGGATCGACAGGAAATTCACTGCTCGAGCCATAACCACGATAGTCATACATACAAACGTTCCAGCCTGCAGAAAGAAACTGTCCTGCGATTTCAATGTTGTCAGACATGTTTCCATCACCGCTTCCGCTGATCACCATCCAGTTGGTGGTTTTTTTTGAAGTCTCAAAGAACCATGCATTTAAAGAAGCTCCGTCCTTGGTTGCAATTTTTTCTTCTTTGTAAGTCATGCCGTATTTTTCGGGCTTTACTTTGTATTCGCGGGAAGGATTCAACGCTGATGAAAGTTGTGCGGTGAAAATAGTCACCAAAAAAAATCCGACAATCAATCTGTATTTCTTCATGTGTGTTTGGGAAGTTAATGATAAAATTTCTGTGAGTAAAAATAAGGAAAAAGGAATTCCGTAAACGGAAAAATAACTTGAAATCTTTCAACAGGGATGAATCAGAATCAGGAGCCTTTGTTGTATTCCATAAAAACGATTTGGGAAATTTGTGCCAAAAGGTTTGAAAGATCCTTTAAGTCATGTCCTTCAGACATAACTCCCAGCAAATAAGGTTGCTGACCGGCATAAAAAATTCCCACTTCATGTAATTGAGCAGACTGCCCGATCACTCGCTCACCAAACTTATGCGCAACAGGAAAATCTACATTGATATTTTTTAGTAAACCGTCTTTGTACGTGCTTTCTGACAGCATACTAAGTGCCAGATCAGAATGCTCATCGGTCAGATAACCACTGTTGTAAAGAATCCTGAAGAACTTACAATAGTCGGCAACTTTAATAACATATTCTGCCGCTTTTGATGGGTCCATTGGAGGAGAGGGAAGCCCGATATCGGTGAAAAGCCTGTTGTATATGATCACATTTACGTTTTGTGAAATCAGGTTAAGCGCATCGTTATCTGAATATTCAATCATAAAGGACAAAAGCTCCTTCAGCGTATAGTGTGTTTTTGCTTTCAGGGTAAAGTTTTTGATGTTTTGGTTGAAGCCAGTAGTATGTTGCCCATCGAAATATATTTTTTTGTCCAACAAACCCGGTGATTCTTCAGCCTGTTTCAACAGCGTAATTAAATACGTGATCTTCATTAAACTTGCCGGGGCGTATCCTTTTTCACCGTTGATTACAAACCATGAACCATCGTTCAGTTTACGAAAGTAAACAGAGACGCTATTCGCAAGGTTCAACGATTTATTTTTTGAAATCAAATCATTGATTTGTGTTTTGATTCCTCCTAATTCGGCATTCTCATTTGGAATGTCAGAAAGCAACAGTGGTTTGGTGAACTTATACTTCTTCAGCCGAACCATTTCCAGCTTCTCTGAACACTCGTTTGTTTTCGAATTGATAACAACAATGTTCGGTTGTCTTGGAAAAAAGAAATATACAATAGCAGAGGCTGACAGGATTAACAGAATGGCTGCAACAAGTGGTATATCGCGGTTGATCTTTTTATAAAAAAGGAGGGGTCTGTCAAAATAAGATTGAAGGAGGTTCATTGAGTTGGATCAAAAGTCCTAATGTGAAAATAATGTTGTAAAAAAACTGCAATGCCAAACTGAACAAAGTAAAACCTCAAAACTATAAGTTTCATGAAGAACAATCATATGCCATCATACTAATTTCTCTTAATCAATTGTTGAATAATCATGAAGATTGTTTCCTCCGGCCAAATACAGCGTGTGAAAAAATTAAGTAAGGTGTCAAAAGATATTAATCAAGTGGTTCCAATGGGATAGATCCTAAAAAGCGCCTCGTGATCGAAACAGATATGTCTTTTTTAAATTCGTTGTACTGGTACGAATCACGTTTTAAAAAAAACTGTTTTTCATTTATTGTTCCTGCAAACGCCTTCGACAAGTAGGTTACGTCACCTATTCTCATACGTACACGCAACATTGTTTTAAATGGACCTTCATATTTCGCGGTGAGAAACAATGCAAACTCATGTGGATGAATGATGAGTGCCCATCTTCCATTACCTGTGAAATCGAACCTCTTTGATTCAACGGGTCTCCAGATTTCCTTTTGATCCTTTGCTTCCTGGATGGCAGAAACGTAGCGATCTCGCGCGGTAAATAATTTATCAGAATTGGTTTCATTCACTACATAAATAGGATAATAGAATCCACTTTTAGAAATTGATGACCAGTTAACCGGAATTGACATGCTGTAATCGGGAATCAACTGCAACCCGTCTGAAGTTAATGAGTCTCTCAGTTTCTTCAATGATGCGCTGTCACCAGTAATATAATCGGTGCCGAATGTCAAATCCCGTTCCCCGCTGTTGTCAATTGAAACGGTATCTGAAAATTGAAATTTATCGATAAAAAAAGTAAATGCATCATTAATATTTTCTGATTTAAAGAAAGTCAGAGAATCTTTAAAGTTATTGTCGTATTGAAATATCCTTGGGATGGAAAACTTATGTGTTTGTTCACTGACAGCCGCTGTTTTGTTTTTTTCAGAACAAGCAGTTGCCAAAATAAAAATAAATGGTAGCAGGATTCGCATGCTTGCAAAAATCGTCAGCATTCCGGAAAATTGTTGACGCCTGGTTCGCCTCATAAAACGTCTCATTATAAATTTTGATAAATGTCTTTGTGTGTCGGTGTTGTCAGTCCAAATATATAAAAAAATTGAATCTGCAATCATGGCTTTTAAAACGTCTGGCAATCTTGATTCGTTCCGCTTATTAAAGGAACAGTTTCGGATACATTGTTTGTGTCCTGCATAGCAATTGTGATTTAAGGAAGCGATCATCATTAAACAGTAAACCTGGATTCGAACGACCTCTTAAATCCAGAAGTGTCCCAAATTTTCCGGTTCCGGAATAGAGAAATAAAAGCCTGGAAATCCGGCTAAAAATACTGACTTCAACCGCTTTGTATGCTCATGAAATCATTATCTTTGCAAGGTTTTAAAACAAAAATTCAGTTGCAAAATGGAGAGAAATAACACAGCCCTCGAAAATGTCATTATTAAATTTGCAGGGGATTCCGGTGATGGAATGCAATTAACGGGAACACAGTTTACCAATACTGCTGCTCTTTTCGGCAATGATCTCAGCACATTTCCTGATTTTCCGGCTGAGATTCGCGCCCCGCAAGGAACTCTTGCCGGAGTCTCAGGATACCAGCTTCACTTCGGAAGTGTTGAAATTTTCACACCCGGAGATCTTTGCGATGTTCTTGTAGTGATGAATGTGGCTGCATTGAAATCGAATTTATTGCACCTTAAGAAAAGCGGAATCATTATCGCTAACACCGATGGTTTCGATGCAAAGAACCTTCGCCTCGCAGGTGTTTCTGACGGAAAAAATCCTCTTGAGGACGGCTCACTCGAAGGATACAATGTCATTAAAATGGACGTTACCAAAATGACACGTGCTGCACTGACGGATTCAGGACTCGGTACAAAAGAAATTGACCGCGCAAAAAACATGTTTGTACTCGGCTTACTTTACTGGATGTACAATCGTCCGATGGATCATACCTTGAAATTTCTCCAGGAAAAATTCGGAAGTAAGCCGGATATCCTGAATGCAAACATCAGTGTTCTGAAAGCAGGATATAATTTCGGTGACACTCGCGAAGAATTTACCACACGTTATACTGTTCGTCCTGCAAAAATGCCTGCCGGTGTTTACCGCAACATCATGGGTAACCAGGCGACAGCGATGGGTCTGATCGCAGCATCACAAAAAGCAGGACTGCAATTATTCTATGGAACATATCCGATTACTCCCGCATCCGATATTCTGCATGAGTTGTCGAAACATAAAAACTTCGGAGTAAAAACATTCCAGGCGGAGGACGAGATCGCTGCCATTTGTTCTTCCATCGGAGCCAGCTTTGGAGGAGCTCTTGGTGTTACAGCATCATCAGGTCCGGGTATTGCACTTAAAGCAGAGGCGATGGGACTTGCATTGATGCTTGAACTTCCGTTGGTTATTATCAATGTTCAGCGCGGAGGTCCGTCAACAGGTCTTCCAACTAAAACCGAACAAAGCGATTTGATGCAGGCACTTTACGGTCGTAACGGTGAAGCACCGATTCCCGTTATTGCTGCGGCCTCTCCATCTGATTGCTTTCACATGGTGTATGAAGCATGCCGTCTCGCAATTGAATTCATGACTCCGGTAATTCTTCTTACCGATGGTTACATCGCTAACGGAGCAGAGCCATGGCAGTTTCCAAAAGCATCTGAGCTCCCGGAAATAAAAGTTGAGTTCATCAAGGAAAAAAATGCGGGAGATAAATTCCTGCCTTATAAGCGGAATGAAAAACTGGCACGTCCATGGGCAATTCCCGGAACGAAGGGGCTGGAACACCGAATCGGCGGAATAGAAAAGCAGCACGAAACAGGCAACATCAGTTACGAGCCGAAGAATCATGAGTTCATGGTTCGTATGCGTGACGCGAAGGTTGAGAAAATTGCTGATCACATTCCTGACCAAACCATTGAAGTCGGTTCTGAAAAAGGCAAGCTGCTGATTCTCGGATGGGGATCAACGTTTGGTGCAATTAAAAGTGCGGTGCTTAAAGCACGTGAGAATGGGTACGATGTATCACATGCTCATTTACGTTATATCAAACCGTTCCCGAAAAATCTCGGAGAGTTACTTTACAATTTCGAGCACGTCATCATTCCTGAAATGAACACCGGTCAATTAATAAAATTGATTCGAGACAAATTCCTTATTCCTGCTGAAGGGTTGAACAAGATTCAAGGAATGCCATTTACAGCCGAGGAAATATTTAAGAAGATAGAAGAGAAAATGAAATAATTTTTTAGTTCAAAGTTTAAAGGAAAGATTGCGAAAGCAAACTACAGACTCAATAAAAAATAACAAATAAAAAATAATCATTCGAACGAATGGAACCTACAAACACTCCCGTCACTCCCGAAAAGTTTACTCCAAAAGATCTCGTTACTGACCAGGAAGTACGCTGGTGCCCTGGTTGCGGAGATTACTCGATATTGAAGCAAGCGCAAAGCACCATTCCTGAGTTAGGAATTCCGAGAGAGAACATCGTGTTCATTTCCGGAATCGGTTGCTCTTCACGTTTTCCGTATTACATGGAAACGTATGGAATGCACAGCATTCACGGTCGCGCAACGGCAATTGCAAGCGGCTTGAAAGCAGCTCGCCCTGAACTAAGCATCTGGCTTGTAACCGGTGATGGTGACGGACTTTCTATCGGAGGAAATCACATGATTCATCTTCTGCGCAGAAATTTCAATCTCAACATTCTTCTTTTTAACAACGAAATTTACGGACTCACCAAAGGGCAATACTCTCCGACTTCAGAAGAAGGAAAAGTTACAAAGAGCACTCCGATGGGTTCAGTGGATCATCCGTTCAACCCGATTGCATTGTGCATGGGTGCTGATGCAACATTCGTTGCAAGATCGATGGATCGTGATCCGAAACATCTGCAAGGAATTCTGAAACGTTCGAATGATCACAAAGGAGCTTCCTTCGTGGAGATTTATCAGAACTGCAACGTGTTTAATGACGGAGCTTTTGAAGTGTTCACGGAGAAATCGAGTAAGAAAAATGAAACGCTTTTCATGGAAAACGGAAAGCCGTTGATCTTCGGTGACAATTTGGAAAAAGGAATTAAACTGGATGGCTTTACGCCTGTGATTGTTGATCTGAACAACGGAGCATCTGCAAATGATTTGTGGATACATGATGAGCGCGATCGTGTAAAGGCAGGAATTCTTTCACGCTTCTTTGATAATCCTAAGAATCCAAATCATCTTCCGCGTCCGTTCGGAGTTTTCTATGTAGAAGAAAGAGATTGTTACGAGGACAGGATGAGTGCGCAGATTGATCAGATGACTGCAAAAAAAGGAGCGGGAAATCTCGATGCTTTACTCAGCGGAAGAGAAACCTGGGTGATCAACTGATTCAACAGCTTTTATAAAAGAGAAAGGGTTCAGATTTTAGCTGAACCCTTTTTTCATTTTTTAAAAAATGTTTTTAGAATTTGTACGATCCTCCGATTGTGAAATAAGAAATTCCGTAACCAAGTTCTATAAAGGCGCCCACCTTATCAGTGAAATAATAACGCCCCCCTACATACAGGGAAAGTCCGAATGCATTTCCGTAAGATCCGCTATAGCCTTTGTATAAAACATTCTCGCTTTCAAAGGAATAGCTGAGAATGTTGTATGAAAGCATCAATCCGCCATACACATCAAGATGAGAAACATTCAACCCGTTATAATGGTATGCACTTCGTATCCCGATTACTGTGTAATTCCATTTTTCCGAGTAGTAACTAAAATAATTGTACTTAAAGCTTTTGAAACCAATGTATCCGCCAAGACTAATCACTCCGGGTCCGCCAACATCCCATTGCCCGTGTTCATATTGAAGACTGATTGCAGGGGTCGATGAAGATGTTCCAAAACTTCCCAGTGAACTTCCCAGACCAAGTCCGAGAGATAAAATATTGTCTCCTGTTTTAAATTCCTGTGCAGCTGCTAGGTTAATTGTTGAAGCCGAAATAACACCTAAAAAAAATAGCGCTGATAAAAATTTTCTTTTCATGAATGATTGTTTTTGTACGAAGCAAAATTAATCTCCTGTTCAATAAAGATGTTGAAAAAATAAAATGTTTATGAACAACAGGTATTTGATAGCGGACACAAAAAATCAGGAAAGATATTTACCGACAATCGGCAATCTTCTTCCGGTTCCAAATGCTTTTGGTGATACACGCAGGATCGGTGGAGTCTGGTAACGTTTGTATTCGTTGGTGTTCACCATTTTTAGAACTCTTGTTACCAGAGTTTCGTCAAATCCTGAAGCAATCAACTCTGCCGGACCTTTTCGATTTTCAATGTATTGATGTAGAAGTGCATCAAGAATTTTATAATCAGGTAACGAATCGGAATCCTTTTGATCAGGACGAAGCTCTGCAGAAGGAGCTTTTGTGATGATGTTTTCCGGAATGATTTTTTTATCCGAGTTGATAAATGCTGACAACTCATATACTTCTGTTTTGTACACATCACCAATAACGGACAAACCTCCTGCCATGTCACCATACAGAGTTCCGTAACCGACAGCCAGTTCGCTTTTGTTGGATGTGTTCAACAGGATATACCCGAACTTATTTGACAAAGCCATCAGGATTGTTCCGCGAATACGCGCCTGGATATTTTCTTCCGCTACAGAAAAAGGAAGATCCCTGAATTGAGGTTTCAGCAGAGCAAGGTATTCGGAATATATTTTTTCGATGGAGATAATTTCATATTCTACACCAAGATTTTTTGCCAGAGCAACAGAATCATCCACAGAACCTTTGGACGAAAATCCGGAAGGCATCAGGATAGCTTTCACATTTTTCTCCCCAAGTGCTTTTGCAGCCAGGTACAACACAACTGCGGAATCAATTCCTCCTGACAATCCAAGAATTGCTTTTGAAAAATTTTGTTTTGAGAAGTAGTCACGAATTCCAAGGACGAGAGCATCGTGAATACGTTCTATTTTCAAGTTTGTATTCTGTGGTTCGGAGTTCGGTGATGCTAAGATTAGCTCGGAACTTTGAACTTTGAACTCTGAACTAAAAAAATCTTCTTCAAAGTATTTTAACTCATGAATAACTTTTCCCGTCTTATCCATCACCAACGATCCTCCGTCAAAAATGATTGATGTCTGCGCCCCAACATGATTTACGTAGACAACAGGCAGTTTATACTTCAATGCATTTCGTTTGAGAATTGCTCTCCTTTTTTCAGCCTGTAAATAATCAAAAGGCGAAGCAGCAATGTTGATCATTAGTTGCGGACTCTCTTTGATTAGTTCATCCATCGGGCAGGAAACATACATCGGATCATCTTCCACATTCCAGAGATCTTCACAAATCGTCAATGCAATCGTTACTCCTTTTACTTCGATGCAATTGAACTCCTTTCCCTGCTCGAAATATCTATATTCATCAAACACATCGTAATTCGGAAGTAATGCTTTGTGAATTTCATTTTTGATTTTTCCGTTTTCAAGAACGTAAGCAGCGTTGAAAAGATTCTTGCCTTCCGGTTTCGGATTTACAACAGGACAACCCACAATGGCTGAAATACCAACACACTCTTTCGCAATTTCCTCAGCAGCGTTTCGGCAGCGATCAATAAAATCTTTGAACTCAAGAAAATCAGCCGGAGGATATCCGCTGATAGCAAGCTCTGCAAACACAACGAGATCGACTTGTTCTGCTTTCGCTTTACGGATTGCTTCCCTGATTTTGAAAACATTTTTTTCAAAATCACCGATGACATAATTCAACTGTGCTAAAGCAATTTTCATCTAAGAATAACTAAGAAAAATAAAAACCCGCCCTGCATTTCTGCTGAACGGGTGTAAAGTTAGACGTTTAGTTCGGTTTAGAATAAAACTCCGATGGTAAGACCGAGAAAATTACTGTTCGTTTTGATGCTATTTGCATCGCTGACATCGAGAAAACCGTTATTGAATGTAATGCCTGCCAGCAAAACGGTGCTTCCACTCAGTGTATATTCAACTCCTCCTCCGATAATCATGGAAAGATTGAAATTATTAATGTCCTTTGAAACGTCCACGTCTGATTCGCTCTCGTTGGTCGTAGGATTACTTCCAACCTGTGTTGCTGTATTTACATCAGCCTTTGCACGGATGTTTAATCCCGGTGACACACCTGCCTGAAGATAATAGGTGAAGTAGCCGATTTCATTTGTTTTCAACTTGAGCGTGAGTGGCAATTCAAGATATTGAATGTTGAGGTTTGAGGTAGTGATTGTGCTCACCACGTTCGATGAAGCGTCTGTATAAGTGGAAGACGTTTTTAATTTCCCTCCCCTGTAATTTACATCCAATCCTGTTGCAAAAGCATAATGCTCCGCAAAATTAAATTCAGTGATTAGTCCGTAGCCGAAACCAAGTTTTGTTCCTTCAGACGTTACAGCCTTTGAATCGGTGCTTAGCCAGGCCAGTGATGGAGTCGCTTTTAAGCCGAAGTGAAATTTCTGATCACTTTGTGCCTGAAGTGTGGATGCAACAAAAAACAGAGCCGCTGTCAATACAAATATCTTTTTCATCTTTGCGTTGCTTTAAAGTTATACAATGGTACTTAATTTTTCGAACGGTATGAGGATGCAAAGATGCGTATTTTTTTACATGTTATTGTTGATTTGTTCCTGCACTACGAACACTAAACAGGTTGATGTTTCAGATATTTCCGTTGATGTGAAAATGGAACGGTTTGATCAGGAATTATTTACATCAAATGGTGGAAACATCGCTCAGCTGAAAAATAAATTCGGAAGTTTTTTCGACTTGTTTTGCTTTAAGTTGACGGAAACAGGATCTCCGGATACGATGCTGATGAAAGAGCGTCTCCGGGATTTTACGACCGATGTTGATCTGAAAGAAATTTATGCGGCATCAGAAAAAATATTTCCTGATTTAAGTCCCGTTAATCAGCAGCTAACAGATGCATTCAAACACTATCGTTATTATTTTCCAAAGAAAATTATTCCACGTGCTGTCACGTTTATTTCCGGGTTCAATTATGCTGTAGTAGCGGCAGACAGTGTACTTGGCATCGGACTGGACATGTACCTTGGATCTGATTCAAAATTTTATCCCGCACTGCAATTTCCTCATTATAAAATTGTGCGGATGAGAAAGGAGTATCTCGTGAATGATTGCATGCGTGGCTGGGCACAAAGCGAATGGGAGCAGGATCCTGCACAAAATGATTTCATCAGCCAGGTAATTTACAACGGGAAGATTCTTCATTTCATGGATGTGATGATGCCTGATGTTTCCGATACAATTAAAACAGGTTATACATCCGCTCAGTTGAAATGGTGTGAAGCCAATGAAAAAAATACATGGTCTTTTTTCATCGATCAGAAAATGTTGTTCTCGGTGGACCAAAACCAGATTTTTAAATTCTTAAACGATGGACCAACAACAAATGGTTTTCCAAAAGAGTCTCCTGGATCTATCGGGCAGTGGATCGGCTGGAGAATCGTTCAGGCGTACATGAAAAATAATGCTGAGATAACACTTGAGCAGTTTATGAACAACAACGACTACCGGAAAATTTTACACGACTCGAAGTACAAGCCGGGAAAATAGTTTATAGGTTGATTTGTTTAACGGTTCATTAGTAAAAGCACATTCGTATATTAGTATAGATTCGTAATTGGTAGATACAACATGAAACAATCAGAAATAAAATTCACCGTCACGCTTGATGAAAATAAAATTCCGGAACAAATTCAGTGGGAAGCGAGTGACAGCGGCATCAGCGGAAGGAAAGAATGCGGAGCAACGATGCTTGCAATCTGGGATCCGAAGGAAAATACAACTCTGCGTATTGATCTCTGGACGAAAGACATGCCTATAGATGACATGAAGCGTTTTTTCTATGAGAACCTCATGAGCATGGCTGACACCTATCAGCGCGCCACGGAAGACACAGCGAATGCAGATGAGTTGAGAAAATTTTCGGAGTCGTTCGCGAAGAAAATTGAGTTGTTCAGAAAATCGTAAACATTACGGCTTTTTAAAATCCTTGTTAACGGCTTCAATGTAATTCAACAATTCATCGCGCCCGATTTTTTTTTCTGCTGAAGTAATAAAAAGCGGAGGTAATTGCTCCCAGGATTTTTTCAATACTTTCTTGTAATTCTCCACACTGTAAATGATCTGTTGTTTTTTCAGCTTGTCGATTTTGGTGAACACAATTGAAAACGGAACTTCTTTTTCTCCGAGCCAGTTGATGAATGCGAGATCAATTTTTTGTGCTTCCAGCCGTGAATCTATCAAGACAAAAACATTCATCAGGTTAGTTCTCTTTAACAGGTAATCCCTGATCATTTTCTCCCATTCTTCTTTCGAAGTTTTTGAAACTTTTGCATAGCCGTAACCCGGTAAATCAACGAGATACCATTTCTCGTTAATGAAAAAGTGATTAATGAGTCGCGTCTTTCCCGGAGTCGCTGAGGTTTTCGCGAGGTTCTTCCGGTTGGTAAGCATGTTGATGAGCGATGATTTGCCCACATTACTTCTCCCGATGAATGCATACTCGGGCAGCGTTGGAGCCGGACATTTTTCAATGTTCGTGTTGCTTACAAAAAAATCTGCGGTGGAAATTTGCATGGAAAATAAATTAGGTCTTCCTCAATTTCTGTTTTCTCTTGTGATGAAGCACCCTGATTACTTCAATCTTCTTTTCGTTATTTACCTGATAATAGATACTGAAAGGAAATTTTTTGATAATATATTTTCTGACGGATCTTAAAATGATAGGAAATGTATAAGGATGCAGCTCAATGGTTTTTAGTCCGGTGTCAATCGATTGAATAAAATCCTTTCCGAGTCCTGAAGATTGAAATTCATACCAAAGAAAAGCTTCATCAATATCCTGTTCGGCATCATCTGACAGAAAAAGAAAAGGTTTCATTTCTCTTTTCCGTATTTCTCTTTTATCTCATTCCATTCTTTGAATTGTGATTCTCCTTCAGTAATTCGCCGAAGGGTTTGTTCAAGAAGTTTTTTATGCTCTTTAGGAATTAAGTGCTCTGACTTGTCGGATGCAATATCATCCCAAAGCGCCTGCACCAGCTCTATTTTTTCCTCTTTCGATAAATTGAGAATCTCCTTTAATTGTTGTTTTGTCATTTTACAAAGGTAGTTGCCAATAAAAAAATATAAAATATTTCAAACTTATTTCTTCAATCCATTGAGCCATTTATCGAGCACATCATTGAACTCATGCGGTTGTTCCATCATGGGAGCATGTCCGCATTTGTCAATCCAGAAAAGGTCGCTCATTGGAAGCAGGCGATGAAATTCTTCCGCAACATCAGGTGGGGTAACGGTATCTTGTTTTCCCCAAATAAGACAAGCCGGAATTTTCATGTCCTTCAAATCCTCACTCATGTTGTGACGAATGGCTGATTTTGCAAGTGAAAGAATCCGGATAAGTTTGCCTTTGTCGTTCACGATGCCGTAACATTCATCCACCAATTCTTTCGTGGCAGTTTTAGGATCGTAAAAAGTCACTTCCACTTTTTGCTTGATGAAGTCATAGTCTTCGCGTCTTGGAAAAGAACCACCCATTGCATTTTCATATAGTCCAGAACTTCCAGTGAGCACCATCGCTTTTACTTTTTCAGGATGATCTTTGATGTAGACTAAACCAACGTGTCCGCCAAGGGAATTCCCAATGAGAATGATGTCAGAATAGTTTTTATAATCGATAAAATCCCGGACAAATTTTGCCAGCGCTTTCACATTGGTATTTAACACCGGTAATGTGTAAATAGGCATGAGCGGAATAACAACACGGTAGTTTTTTGAAAAGCGCTCCACGACATCTACCCAATTACTCAGCGCTCCAAACAATCCGTGAAGTAACAGCAACACAGGTCCGTTGCCTTCTTCAATAAACTGAAAATCATTTTCGTGTTTTACCTCGTATTGCATAGAAAAACTTTTCTCAAATATACATGATTCATGATAGAAACAACAAATGATATCAAGTATATTCTTTCAGGCAAATTACAAACAAAACATTTTCTGAAAAAAATATAGAATTCCTTTTTGAAACAAACAAAGGATTAAAAACATCCATGAGTTCTCGTTCAAAGCATTTGAGTCTGAAGATTTGATTCTCAGCCCACACTAACACGTACTGAAATTTTTGATCCGAACAATTGCTTTCACAACCGTTCAGGAACAGATATCTCAACCGGTTTTTACCTGTGCCAATACCTTCCCGGAAAAAAGTTTTTAACAAAGTGGTAAAAAGTGGTAGGAAGTGGTAAAAAATAAACTACATTAGCGGCTGAAAAAAAATCTTGGATGGCGGGCTTTATTGGTGAATTTCCTTGTACAGTGGATGCAAAAGGTCGCTTCCTTCTGCCGGTTGCTTTAAAAAAACAGGTTCCGGCAAAAGAGCAGAAGGGTTTTGTTATTCATCGTGGCATTGAAAAACACCTGGTGATTTATACAAAGAAGGAATGGGATCGGATCAGCGAAGAAGTGAACAGTCTCAATCTCTACGTTACAAAAAACAGGGAGTTCATCCGCAAGTTCAACCGCGGAGCAACGGAGATTGAGTTGGACGGAACCAACCGGTTGTTGTTGCCAAAGACGCTGATGGACTATGCAGGAATTGAAAAGGACATCGTGTTGTTTGCTTATGGTAATCGCATCGAAGTGTGGTCACAGCAGGGATACAACCGGATGATGAAAGATGAGAGTGCTGACTTTGCAAAGCTTGCGGAAGAAGTGATGGGCAAGAAAAACGTAACGGATGCCGGAAAATTATCATGAGCCGGTGCTGTTGCAGGAAAGTGTTGACGGGCTCAACATTTCAGGCGGAGGAGTGTTTGTCGATGTCACATTCGGAGGAGGAGGACATTCAAAAGAGATATTAAGAAGACTGGGAACACAAGGGAAATTAGTTGCATTCGATCAGGATGCAGATGCATTAGGGAATCAAATCGGGGACAATCGTTTTATGCTCATCGGACACAATTTCAGGTACGTGAAAAAATTCTTGAAGTATTACGATTCACTTCCCGTGGCAGGACTCATTGCTGATCTCGGAATTTCATCGCACCAGATCAATGTTCCTGAGCGGGGTTTTTCCACCCGATACGATGCAGAGCTTGACATGCGCATGAACAAGGAAACGATTTTGACTGCAGCGGACGTAGTGAACGAATACAGTGAACAGCGGCTTGTGAGCATATTTTCTGAATACGGGGAGGTGAGGAATTCATTGACGCTTGCAA
>JAYTXY010000164.1:0-2722 GCA_043742705.1 Bacteroidota bacterium | reverse complement strand
GTCAGCAATCATCGGAAATGCAGAACGGATAATATCATTTACCTTATCGCGCTCCGCCCAAATGGAACGTCTCATTACAATCAACTCACGTTTAATCTGGAGGATTTTATTCATCGACTCCCGTGATGGTTTATCAAGCAACTCTTCTTCCAACGAATCCAGCCTGTCACCGACTTTTTCAAGCAATGGGAAAAAATTATCAAGAGCAGTATCCATCAGCGCATAACACAAATAATCAGTACCGTATTTTCTCAGGAACCCTTTGCCATACCGGATTCTGTCTCTCACAGGATCAAACATATCATCGTATTTATCCTGGATGGAAATCACAAAATTATTTCCGAGAAACAAACTAAGCTGATCATTTAATAAACTTCCTCCTTCGCCTTCTCTCAACACTCTGGAGATCAGGAAAAGATGATCTTTGAATTCTTCAGCCTTCGGACGTTGGTAGACGTTGATTACATCTTCCATCTGCAAACGATGAATACCAAAACATTCCGCCAGTTGCTCGAAAAACTGTTTATCACCAAGTCCTTTGATATCGATCCAATGCACTTTTCCCGGATTGGTCTCGACTTCCTGCTTTAACAACTTTACCTCGGAAACTTTTTTCTCTTCGACAGCATTTTCATCATACCTGAAAATTTTAATGACAGGCTTCAGCGCATCATCGGGAATATTAATCGCGCCAGGAGCAGTACCCGGAGGAGCATGCTTTACTCTTTTAATGCGGACATTTATTCGAGGAACAGATCGCTTCATAAAGGCACGAAAGTAGTGAAATGACTGTATTAAATTGCGATAAAAATTACTGCGACTACACAGGTTAAAAATCAATACGAAACAAGCTCAGAAAAAATTTCGGATTGCGAATTGAGGATTTCGAATCAATTCGAATTTCAAAATCCGAAATCCGCAATGTTATTTTTTAATTACAATCAAATTTATATTACAGAATAGAAATCAATCTGCTTTTTTAACTTTACTTTCGTAAATATTTCAGTTCACGTGAAGCCATTTAAAGATTGGTTTGAATGCTGGTTCGATTCCCCTTATTATCATGTCCTCTATAAGGAGCGTGATGAAAAGGAGGCGCATCAGTTTTTGAATAACATTCTGAACTTTTTAAAGCCTTCAGCGGGAGCAAGAATCCTGGACGTTGCCTGCGGGAAAGGAAGGCATTCCATTTTTCTCAATCAGAAAGGATTTGATGTAACCGGATTTGATCTTTCTCCTGAGAACATTGAGTTTGATCAGCAGTATGAAAACGACAAGCTTTCGTTCTTCTTGCATGACATGCGCGATTTATTCCGGGTGAATTATTACGATTATGTTTTTAACCTGTTCAGTAGTTTTGGATACTTTGAAAAGGAAAGTGACAACGTAAAAACAATCCATGCAAATGCGATTGCTTTGAAACCAGGAGGAATACTCGTATTGGATTACATGAACTCCGCCAAGGTAAAAGCCAACCTGGTTCCTGAGCAGACAAAAACAATCAATGGAATTGACTTTCACATCAGAAAGGAAATTGAAACAGGAAATGTGATCAAGAAAATTAATTTCACCGATCATGGAAAAGATTTTGAGTTTTACGAACAGTTAAGTTTATTTACGAAACAGGATTTTGAAAAATATTTTGCCAAGTTCAATCTTTCTGTCACTGCAATTTTCGGTGACTACAAGCTTAATTCGCACGATGAAGTTAAATCGGATCGTTTAATTTTGATTGCAAAAAAAAGTTAACCTAAATTTCGAGCATGCCTTTCTTTGCCTATTTTCTTTTGTGGATTACTGTAGTTGCAAGCGGAAGTTCTATGTTTTTCTTTTCCGGTATTAAAGCGCGTATTTTAAAATTACTGCTTGCTTTCAGTGGAGCTTATCTCTTTGCACTTTGCGTTCTTCACCTGATTCCCGAAGTATACAAAACTCATTCAAGCAGCATTGGAATTTTCATTCTCATTGGATTCTTCGTTCAGATTGTTTTAGAAATTTTCTCAGAAGGAATCGAACACGGACACATTCATATTCACAAACATCAGCACAACGCCTTTCCATTTGCATTGATGATCGGGCTTTGTGTACATAGTTTCCTGGAAGGAATGCCGCTTGTCCAGCATTTCAGTGATGAAAAAATAAGGAATTCTCTTCTTGCAGGGATTATCCTCCATCATATTCCCGTAGCAATCGCTTTGATGAGTATGTTACTAGACTCAGGAATTAAAAAAGGAAGTGCATTATTTTACCTCGTACTTTTTGCCTGCATGGCACCACTCGGAGCGTTAACCAGCAACCTGATCAGCGAAAACGGAATCAGCAATCTTTCATCTTACTTCGACAACATCATGGCGCTGGTAATTGGTATCTTTTTGCATATTTCGACAACGATACTCTTTGAGACATCGGAAGAACATCGTTTCAATTACTATAAACTGATCACCATTTTACTGGGAGCGGGATTGGCGATTGTGACACTGTGAGAATTTAAAAAAATTGAAATCGCTCGGGAACCCATGACTAAAGTCATGGGCTATAGTCATGGGCTATAGTCATGGGTTATAGTCACACCTTGAGCTTCGCTTCATTCCAATACACATCCATTTCTGTAAGCGACATTTCATTTAATTTTTTTCCTGCATCTGTAACACGCTCTTCCAAATATTTAAAACGTGAAATAAATTTTTTGTTGGTGCGCTCCAATGCTTCATCAGGATTTATG
>JAYTXY010000163.1:0-4713 GCA_043742705.1 Bacteroidota bacterium | reverse complement strand
CAAGAAAGTGGAAATCGGAAAAGGAAGAATGGTTCGTGACGGAGAAGAGATTGCGATTCTTTCCATTGGACATCCGGGAAATTTTGTAGTGAAGGCTTGCGAAGATTTAAAGACGGAAGGTTTCTTGCCTGCTCATTACGATTTGCGTTTTGTGAAACCACTCGATGCTGAATTATTGCACGATGTGTTTACGCGTTTCAAAAAAATTATCACCGTTGAAGACGGATGCATTATGGGTGGTGTTGGTTCTGCCGTTGCAGAATTTATGATTGACAACAATTATTCAGCTTCCATTACACGCCTTGGAATTCCCGATCGTTTCATTGAACACGGTGAACCGAAAGAACTATACAACGAATGTCACTTTGATGCGGAGGCAATTAAAAATGCCGTGAGACAGTTGGTTGGTGAAAGTGTGCTGGCTTAACCATATATATTTTTTACACGATTGATTTTAAAACTTTTGAGTTTATACTTTTTTTTCATTTCAACCAGATAACATCGATACCATCTTCAACAACCTAAACAAGGTGCTTAAACAATAATAACACCCTTCGGGGTTTAATGTCGCTAGCAGAAGGTCTCTTATACGCATTTCATCCCTTCAGGACTTGAACTCCGAAAAAGTATATCTTACCAAAGATGATAAACCCTGATAACCAAACTTCGAAGAAGTGATATTGTTTGTGGAAATAATAACCACAATTACACAACTCCGAAGGAGTGAAATTATTTTTTCGAGGACACATAATTTTTTTGTTTTTAATTTTTTCAACCATGAACCTTCTTTCCGATTTACTCTGGATTTTATTTCCCGAGTTGTGCGCTTCCTGCGACAAAGCATTAAACACCGGTGAAACCTGTCTTTGCACCTATTGCCGTTTTCATCTTCCCAAAACAAATTTTCATCTCGAGAAAGAAAATCCTGTTGTCAAACATTTCTGGGGAAAAGTAAATGTCTCCTCTGCGGCTGCTTATTATTATTTCAGCAAGGGAGAAAAAGTGCAGCACCTTGTTCACCAGTTAAAATACCAGGGCAAGAAAGAAGTCGGAAATTTTGTCGGTGAAGCATATGGAACGGAACTGAAAGAATCCGAACTTTTTTCAGGATCAGAAATTGTGGTTCCTGTTCCGTTGCATGCGAGTAAACTTCGCAAGCGAGGTTTTAATCAAAGTGATTATTTTGCAGAAGGTCTTTCAAAGTCGATGGACATTCCATTTTCTCCGGATGCCCTGAAAAGAAATCTTGCTACAGAAACGCAAACAAGAAAGCACCGCTACGAACGTTTTGAAAATGTGGATCGTGTTTTTGAAGTTCATAAGCCAGAGCTGATGAAAGGAAAACATGTGCTGCTTGTTGATGATGTGATTACAACCGGCTCCACGCTCACTGCCTGCGCGGAAGCAATTCTGGAATTACCTGATACAAAAGTCAGCATTGTTGCAATGGCGTATGCTTGATTAGTGGATTAAGTTGACTAGGTAGATTGAGTTGATTAAGTATTTAGAATAAGAGGGCGAGAAAGTGAGAGGGTGTGAGAGTGAGAAGTGGTATTCCTTTGCTCTCAATATATTCCCATTCTTCCACTTTCTCACGTTCTGACTTTCCCGCTTTCTCTCAATTAATTAAATGTACTTAACCCAATCAACTTAACCACCGCTGCAGTTAGTGACAGATAATTTTCCATCTTTACAGAAATTTTTTCAATGGCAGAATCCATTAACATACACGCAGGAATTACAGGCAAGAAAGAAAAGTACGAGTCGCTGCTCCCGCAGATAAAAGCATTGGTGGAAGGCGAAAACGACCTGATTGCAAATCTTTCCAACATCATGGCTGCTTTGAAATACGGAATGAATTTTTTCTGGGTAGGAATTTATTTTGTAAAGAACAATGAATTGATTTTAGGTCCGTTCCAGGGTACTGTTGCATGTGTTCGGATTGGCTTTGGTAAAGGAGTTTGCGGAACATGCTGGGAGAAAAATCAAACTATCATCGTACCGAATGTGGATGACTTCCCGGGACACATTGCCTGCAGCACAGAATCAAAATCAGAAATTGTCGTTCCTGTAATAAAGAATGGAAGTGTTTACGCTGTATTGGATATTGACAGTGATCAGCTTTCGGACTTTGACGAAACAGATTCCATTTTTCTGAACAAACTCGTTAAACTGATCGAAACACTTGTATGATAAAACTGATCAGGTATTTCTTTTTTATTTTCTCATCGCTGTTTCTTTTTTCCTGCGCGAACCAGGTGACTCCGCAAGGCGGTGACAAAGATCTGAAACCACCGAAGGTGACAAAATCTTCTCCTGAAAATTATTCAACGAAGTTTGATTCAAAAAAAATAGAACTCTCTTTTGACGAATACATGCAGTTGAAAGATATGAACAATCAGCTCATTGTTTCACCACCTCTTTCGAAAACTCCGTTGGCGAAGATTCATCAGAAGACGTTAATCATTCAGATAGAAGACACGTTGCAGCCGAATACAACTTACACTTTGAATTTCGGAAACTCCATCATTGATAACAACGAAGGAAATGTACTGGAAAACTATCAATATGTTTTTTCAACCGGAGATGTTGTTGACTCATTAAAAATTTCAGGAAAAGTTGAAAATGCCCGCGATAAAAAAACGGAGAAAGGAATTCTTGTCATGCTTTATAAAACGCAGGACGATTCTCTTCCTATGAAAAAGCGCCCGGATTATTTTGCAAAGACGAATGACGCAGGGACGTTTCAGATAACGAACATTGCTCCGGGGTCTTATAAAATTTTTGCGCTGAAAGAATCGAATGCAGACTATCTCTTCAATCTGCCGGATGAAAGGATCGCATTTCTGCATTCACCTGTAGAATCAAATGCATCGAACATTACGCTGGAATTGTTTGATGAGAAACCGAAGCAACATTTGCTGAAAGCTTATTCTGAAGAGCCGGGAAAAGCTGTTGTTGTTTTCTCACAAGCTGCTCCGGATGTTCGTTATAAACTCCTTCATGATTCTGCTCTCGTCAATCTTGCATTCGTTGAAGAATCAAAAAAGAAAGACACGCTGACTTTCTGGTACAAAAATATGTTGCTTGATTCCCTTGTTCTTTTCTTCAGCGACAATGCAACGATCAAAGACACCGTAACCATTCGATTGTTTAAGTCTGACGGAAAAACATTTGCAAAAAGAAAAACTTCGCTGAGTGCATCTCCGAATTTTATTTCAGGCGGAGGGTTTGACCCGAACAAAGATGTTATTCTTAAGTTCAGTCACCCTGTCACTGAATCTGATTTTGCAAAAATCAGTTTGAAGGAAGATTCTGTTGTGATTAGTAATTACGAAATTGCTTTTATTGATCCGTTGAAAAAAAATCTTTCCATCAAACACAAATGGAAAGAGAAGTCAACGTATTCGTTATTCATTCCTCCTGCTGCATTCAGTGACCTCTTCGGATTAAAGTGTGATACGCTTAGTGTTTCATTCCGCGTACACCAGGTTAGTGACTATGGAACCCTTGCGTTAAAAATGAATGTTGATTCAACAGGATCACAATACCTTATTCTGCTTATTGATGAAAAAGAAAATGTTTACCGTACATCAATTGTTCAATCCGATACAACATTGAACTATGAATTTCTTGATCCGATGGTTTATCGACTGAAGATAATTGAAGACACAAACCGAAACGGAGAATGGGACACCGGGAATTACCTTCAAAACATTCAGCCGGAAAAAGCAGCTTATTACCCCGAGATAATCACTGTGCGGGCTAACTGGGACGTGGAAGTGGCTTGGAAAGCGGTGGTGGGAAAATGATGTGCAGATTCTGAGATGCGAAGATGGGCAAATGTGTAGATAGTGGAGGGGAAAGTGAGCAGGTGTGAAAGTGAGAAAACTGTTGACTATGGTCTGTGGACAGTCGACTAATTACCCTTCTTGCCCAATTAAAATTTTTTATTACCTTTCCATTCCCAACCCCTCAGAGATATGAAACGTCATCAGTCTCTTCTTTGTTTTTCCCGTGAACATCACACCGCTTTGTTGCTTGCGCAGGTACTTAAAAAAGACGCTCCCGATTACAAAGGAATGCCGGTAAAAATTCCTGACAAAGTTGAATACTTGAAAGCAAAATACCACACCGAACTCAAAAAACATTTTCATGCGGAAGAGAATATTCTCTTTCCTTTTCTCACCGGAAAAAACAACCTGATTGATGAGTTGATTACAGACCTGATTCAGGATCATAAGATGATGGCAGAAAATATTGCGCTGCTGGACATGCACAAGGATGCCGAAACCCTTTTAAATGAAACAGGTAATTTACTTGAACGACACATACGCAAAGAAGAACGTGTGCTTTTTCAAAAGATACAGGAAGTGCTTACGGAAGAGGAACTGGACAAACTGGAAAAACTTTTGGGATAGCTTTTCTCCTTCGTTGAATTACCGGACAATTAATTTCTGAACAATTGTTTTATTAGCTATCCTCAGTTCTATGGTATAAACACCTGAAGCAAACGGTTCGGTATTGATGAAATAATTTTTTTCTCCCGCAGGCATCTCTCCATCAAAAATTGTTTCTACTGTTCTTCCAAAAATGTCTTTCAGTAGAACAGTAGCGCTCAACATTGATGAACTTGAAACGGGGATACATGTAATTCCTTTTGAGGGGTTTGGAAACACTGAGTGTAGTTCCGATACATTGGCAGCAATCGGT
>JAYTXY010000162.1:0-13111 GCA_043742705.1 Bacteroidota bacterium | reverse complement strand
GAACGGTTCCGGAAAATCAACCTTGCTAAAGATCATTGCAGGACTGGAAAAATCATTCCAGGGTGAAGTTGTTTTTTCTCCGGGATACTCGGTCGGATATTTATCGCAGGAGCCGGATCTTGATCCGCAGAAAACAGCGAAGGAAATTGTGATGGAAGGTTGCCAGAACGTAGTTGATCTGCTGAAAGAATACGAAGAGATCAACAACAAGTTCTCTGAACCGATGAGCGATGATGCGATGAACAAACTCATCGAACGCCAGGGAAAAGTGCAGGATGAAATCGAAGCACATCATGGATGGGAACTCGATACCAAGCTCGACATTGCAATGGACGCACTGCGTTGTCCTGATGCAGATGCTTTGGTTGCAAATCTTTCCGGTGGAGAAAAAAGAAGGCTTGCATTGTGCAGACTTTTACTACAAGAGCCTGATATTTTATTACTCGATGAGCCAACGAATCACCTCGATGCTGAATCAGTATTGTGGCTTGAACAACATTTACAAAAATACAGCGGAACTGTGATTGCCGTAACTCACGATCGTTATTTCCTCGACAACGTTGCAGGATGGATTCTTGAACTTGACCGTGGCGAAGGAATTCCGTGGAAAGGAAACTACTCTTCATGGCTGGAACAGAAATCAAATCGTTTGGCACAAGAAGAAAAAACAGAGAGCAAGCGTCAGAAAACATTGCAGCGTGAGTTGGAATGGGTGCGCATGTCACCAAAAGGACGTCATGCAAAATCGAAAGCACGTATTACTGCCTACGATAAAATGATGAGTGAAGATGTGAAAGAGCGTGAAGACAAACTCGAACTCTTCATTCCTCCCGGACCAAGATTAGGAGGAGTTGTGATTGAAGCAACAAACATTTCAAAAGCTTATGGTGATAAATTGCTGTTTGAAAATCTGAGTTTCTCCTTACCTCCTGCCGGAATTGTGGGAGTCATCGGACCAAACGGTGCCGGAAAAACAACACTTTTCAAGATGATCATGGGTTTGGAAAAGCCTGACAGTGGTGAATTCAAAGTCGGTGATACAGTAAAAATCGGATACGTGGATCAGACGCACGATGATTTGGTTCCGGGAAAAACCGTCTATGAAATTATTTCAGGTGGAACGGATACAATGGTTGTTGGCGGAAGACAAATCAACTCGCGCGCGTACGTTTCAAAATTCAATTTCAACGGAACAGATCAGAGTAAAAAATTAGAAGTGCTTTCCGGCGGGGAACGAAATCGCGCTCACCTTGCAATTACCCTTAAGCAAGGATCGAATGTTCTTCTTCTCGATGAGCCAACCAACGACATTGATGTAAATACGCTTCGCGCACTGGAAGAAGGATTGGAAAACTTTGCTGGTTGTGCAGTGGTTATTTCCCACGACCGTTGGTTCCTCGATCGTATTGCAACGCACATTCTCGCGTTTGAAGGTGACTCACAGGTTTATTTCTTTGATGGCAACTTCTCAGAATACGAAGAGAATAAGAAGCAACGGCTTGGTGACGTTACTCCTCATCGTATCAAGTATAGATCATTAGTCAGATAAAAAAGCCCATCCCTAACCCTTCCCTAAGGGAAGGGAATTTATAAACTATTTATTCCTTCTTCCTCCCCTTTGGGGAGGTCAGGAGGGGCTTCTATTATGAAACCTAGCATTCCAAAAGGCACACGCGATTTTTCTCCGGATGAAATGATCCGCAGGAATTATATTTTTGATACAATAAAAACCGTGTATCAGAAATATGGTTTCCAGCAAATCGAAACGCCTTCGATGGAAAATTCGGAAACCTTATTAGGTAAATACGGTGATGAAGGAGATAGGTTGATCTTTAGAATTTTGAATAGTGGCGATTACTTAAAAGAGGTTGGATTAGATGGAAACTACTTTAAGGAAATTGGGTTAGATGTAGAAGGGTTTGCTGAATTCTTTCAAGACAGAAAAGAAAAAGGTTTAAATGACGTTCCACTAAGTGAAGTAGTTGACCCTAGAAAAGTTCTCAATATTATTTCTGAGAAAGCATTACGTTATGATCTTACAGTGCCTTTTGCTAGATATGTGGTTCAACATCAAAATGAGATAGTTTTCCCTTTCAAAAGATTTCAGATTCAACCCGTTTGGCGAGCTGACAGACCTCAAAAAGGAAGATACCGTGAGTTTTATCAATGCGATGCTGATGTAATCGGAAGTGATTCATTGTTGAATGAAGTTGATTTAATTCAAATCATCAACGAAGTTTTTTCGCAGGTGA
Source organism: Bacteroidota bacterium (assembly GCA_043742705.1). Lineage (GTDB taxonomy): Bacteria > Bacteroidota > Bacteroidia > AKYH767-A > 2013-40CM-41-45 > JAPLDA01. The sequence continues at coordinate 10,859 of JAYTXY010000162.1, read as the reverse complement.
AGATTGGCGTTACAATCAAACTTAACAACAGAAAAATTCTTCATGGCATTGCAGAACTCATTGGTGAGTCAGATAAAATTATTGATATCACAGTTGCGATTGACAAGCTTGATAAAATCGGCTTGGAAAAAGTAAACGAGGAGTTGAAATCAAAAGGATTGTCTGACAATGCAATCAAACAACTGGAGCCAATCATAAATTTAACAGGAAGCAATTCAGAAAAAATTGCCTCACTCAAAAAATTGCTGACTGATTCCCAAACGGGAAAAAAAGGAATCGAAGAAATCGAAACAATCTTTTCGTATTTCGCAGATCTCAATTCTCAAATCTCAAATCTCGAACTTGATATAACGCTGGCGAGAGGACTCAACTATTACACTGGCGCCATAATCGAAGTAAAAGTGAATGACAAACGAAGTTCATTCACCAGCAGCGTTTGCGGTGGCGGACGCTACGATGATCTCACCGGTATTTTTGGTTTACCAAATGTAAGCGGAGTTGGAATTTCTTTTGGAGCTGATCGCATTTACGATGTCCTCGAAGAAATCAACGGCTTTCCTGATTTCAGCAACGTGTCCACAAAAATCCTCTTCGTGAATTTCGGAGAAGCTGAAGCAAAACATTGCATGAAACTCGCAAAGCATTTGCGTGATAACGGTATCAACGCAGAGATTTATCCTGACACGGTGAAGATGGCAAAGCAAATGAAATATGCTGACGCCAATAAAATTCCTTATGTAGCTTTGATCGGTTCTGAAGAAGTAAAGACGGGAGAAATCACAGTCAAGAACATGAGCACAGGTGAACAATCAAAAGTGACAATGGATGACTTGCTTCATATGCTGAAATAGGTTTTAAAATTTGATCTTATAAATAAGTCATTCTGGAAGAATCTTGTTATAAGAATGATGAATAGTTAAAGACATCAGGGACATGAATAAATAGTAATGCTTTCAACTAAATAGATTCCTCCTGAATGACAGTCAACTAATAACTCAACGCTCGCATCAATAATATGGCTGAACACAAGATTTCCTCTTCCCCACTCGACTTTGAAACGATTCGTTCCATCATTACGGAAGGAGTAAAAATTTCCCTTTCTGCTTCTGCAAAAGCGAGCGTAAAAAAATGCAGAGACTATCTCGACAAAAAATTAGAAGGAAACAATGAACATATCTACGGAATCAATACAGGTTTCGGAGCGTTATACAACAAATCCATTTCAAAAAATGATTTAGAAAAACTGCAGCGCAATTTGGTGATGAGTCATGCTTGCGGAACAGGCGAAGAAGTTCCTCAGCAAATTGTAAAGCTGATGTTGCTGTTGAAAATCCAGGGATTGACCTATGGAAATTCAGGAGTGCAACTGCAAACTGTTGAACGGCTTGTAGCTTTTTTTAATCATGACATTTTTCCAGTCGTCTACCAACAAGGTTCGCTTGGTGCTTCCGGAGATCTCGCTCCGCTCGCTCATCTTTCTCTTCCACTAATTGGTGAAGGCGAAGTGTATTATCAGAATAAAAAACAGTCAGCAAAAAGTATCTTGAAAAAATTCGGATGGAAACCAATTCATCTGAAATCAAAAGAAGGACTGGCACTTCTGAACGGAACACAGTTCATGTCTGCTTACGGAGTGCATTGTTTGCTGGAAAGCTATCACCTCGCTTCGTATGCTGATCTCATCGCTGCAATTTCGCTGGATGCATATGACGGTCGCATTGAACCGTTCGACAAACGCCTTCATAAAATCCGTTCTCACCAGGGACAGGGTGAAGTGGCAGAAGATTTCAGAACTATTTTAAAAGGGAGTGAGATTATCAGTCAGAAGAAAAAACACGTTCAGGATCCGTATTCATTTCGTTGCATTCCGCAGGTTCATGGTGCTTCACGCGATGCCATCAATTACGCAGCCATGGTTATTCAAACGGAAGTGAATTCAGTCACGGACAACCCGATTATTTTTCCTGACGATGATAAAATTATCAGTGGAGGAAATTTTCACGGACAACCTCTTGCGCTTGCACTTGACTTCCTTGCCATTGCTTTGAGTGAGTTGGGAAGTATCAGCGAGCGGAGAACGTATCAACTTATTTCCGGACAACGCAACCTCCCTCCTTTTCTCGTTTCAAAACCCGGATTGAATTCCGGTTTTATGATTCCTCAATACACAGCTGCTTCAATCGTTTCACAAAACAAACAGCTCTGCACACCTGCTTCTGTTGATTCCATTGTTTCATCCAACGGACAGGAAGATCATGTAAGCATGGGCGCGAATGCCGCAACAAAACTTTATCGTGTCGTTGAAAATCTGAAATCGATTCTTTCCATCGAATTGTTTACTGCAGCGCAAGCACTCGATTTCAGGAGACCGATGAAAAGTTCTCCTGCCATTGAAAAATTTATAACAGAATATCGCAAGCATGTAAAGTTTGTTGACGAAGACAGAATCTTATTTGAAGACATTCAGAAGACAAGAGCATTTATTCATTACTGATTTTTAGAAGCATTGTATTGAAATAATGCTCCAGCTTTTTCCGTTTTTCGCTTAAAGACCTTTTGAGTCTTAAAAACGCAGATACCAAACACAAAAAAGGAGAACTTTAAATTCATTTTATCGTTCTTATGGTTCAGTTTTACCTTGCTGAAATTCAGCCATTAAAGTATTTTTGTAAAGAATTTGGTGAAGATTCATTTCATGCGGAAAATTTTCTTCCTTTTTGTTGTTCAACTTGTATCAGTTGCGCTGTTCGGTGGAACCAATCCGAATCAGTTGCCTTATAATTTTTCGTCCTTTTCAAAAAACGAAAAAAGAATCAGCCATGAACTTGATTATTTAACTCCTTCTAACTTTAAATCGCATCCTGACTTTGGCAAACTTCCATACAATGCACCTTGCATAAACTGTGTAGAACTGGAAGATCACAGAGATGCAACGTCACGCTATTTTGTGAAAGCAGGAAGTAAAGGAAAACGTTTTTACAAAGCGCAATCCTTCGGAGCCATTAACTACCTCGACAAAAACGGTTGGTGGAGAGAAATCAATTATCGTCTGCAACCTCAGCAAGGAAAAATCTACGCAGCTCCTGATCAACCCTCTCCTGTCACTGTAGATCTCAATCAAAAATTCTCTTCCATCAAAAACAGGAACAAGGAAATACAATTCAACAAAAATCTTGAATTGTATTACAAGGATGAAAGTGGAAAAGTAGAATCCCTCGGAACTCCGGACTGGACGAACTACACAGCCGGAGATGACGGAATATTAGTTTCAGATTTTTATCCCGGAATAGATTTGCAGATGATTGTTACCGAAGGAAGATTGAAAACAAATTTCATTCTCAACAATCACGTTGCATTTACATCCGGATGGCTCGTGATGAAACAAGCCGTTGATTTACCTAAAGGTTTAGCTTTTGATTTTTCAGAAACATCCGGCGATGCATCCGGTAAATTGCTTGGTGATATACGAATCATTGATCAGGATGAAGAATATTTTAAAATTCATTCAAGCATTGCATTTGATGCAACAGAACATCCACATGTTATTTCACTTGGCAGTGAAGTGAATGCATCGAACGAATTACTAACGTATATTCCTGTTTCATGGCTGAATGATTCGCACACTGTTTATCCTGTCATCATTGACCCTACTGTAAGTTCCACGGGTTCACTTCCACTGGCATCGATTACAGGTTCTCAATACAATGCCGTTTGCTGGACAGGCGGATGTAATTACAACTTATCTTTTTTATCACCCGCCAATTGTACTATCACGGACATCCGTTTTAGTTTTAACTACAACGCACTCGGACTTTGTACCTGGCAGGATGGAGGCGTCAGCTTTACTTATGGAGGTTGCCGAAGTCCGTCATCAAGCGCGCATACCTGCGGATTGGCTTTTCCGGGTTTATGCATTTTAGGAAACGTTACCATCTTCAATGATTTTCAACCCTGCATTCCTCCTCCGCAATGCAGTCCTTACATGATGAATTTCGACATGCAGTTTTATCGTTGCAACAACGATCCGACTCCGGGTTGCGGCTCTGGATGTATTGCAGCTGCAAGCGCATGGACCATGGTAGTGGAAGGTGAAACACTGAAATTGGATTCCATCACAGCTGATCAACAAATCTGTGAAGGTGACAGTGTCTCACTTCAAGTGTATCCCGGACGAGGAGTTGCACCGTATTCATATTTATGGACTCCAGTAGGATCGATTTCTGATTCGATTAATGTTTCTCCAACTTCAACAACTGTTTATCATGTTGCGGTTACAGATAATTGCGGACAAGTAAGAAATGATTCTGTAACTGTAAATGTAATTCCCAATAATAACCCCGGCTTCACGATTACACCAAATCCCGGATGTGTTGGTCAGAATATTATTCTCACCGGACTTGGTTCAGGCGCAGCAGCAGATTACGACTGGCTTATTCCGTCATCGAGTCAGCCAACTGTAAATGACAGTCAGACGGTGAATATTCAATACGCATCTCCGGCTAACTATTCAATCACCTTAAATTATACAAGTGGAGTATGCAATTTCCCTTTTCAGCAAAATGTAGATGTCTTCAACATTGTCACACCTACTCTAAACGTCACTTCTACTCCTCCTGTGGCAGGAACAACTTGTTCAGGAACATCGTTCGTCTTTAATGCGAATCCTGTAAATGGAGGAACTGCTCCTGTTTTTCAATGGAAAGTAAACGGAACAAATGCCGGAACAAACAGCGATACATTTTCAGTTGTATTAAATACTACTTCGACCGTTTCAGTTTCCATGATTTCAAATCTTGCCTGTGTAACGAGTGCAACTGCGCAGGATTCAATGACTGTTTCAATTACTCCGACTGAAATTCCTGGTGTGAATATTTCTTCCAATCTTTCTTCACCATACTGTTCGGGAGTTCCTATTGTCTTTACAGCAGCTCCAACTTTCGGAGGAAGCACTCCTATCTATCAATGGCAGGTGAACGGATTGAATGCAGGAACAAACAGCGATACATTTTCAATCGCGACATTAACGAACGGAGATATTGTCAGAGTAACCATGACTTCAAACTACAGTTGCCCTACTCCTGCTACTGCGACAGATACTATACATGCTGCGGTGGTTTTAACTGTGATACCTTCTGTGAGCATCAATGTGAATCCGAACGACAGTGTTTGTTCAGGATCCAATGTTGTATTTAGTGCTGTTCCCTCTAATGGCGGAGCAACTCCCGGTTATCAGTGGAATTTAAACGGAGTTGCAATCGGAGGAGCGAATACGAATACTTATTCAACAAGTACGTCAGCAAACGGTGACGTAATTGGAATCACGATGACTTCGAGTAATAGTTGCGCATCTCCGCCATCTGTTTCAGACAGCGTTACAATGAATGTTTCGCCTAACATAACTCCTGCAGTTACGCTTACTGTTATTCCGAATGATACCGTTTGCGCAGGAACCAATGTTTCATTCACCGCTTCTCCTTTCAACGGGGGAACTACACCATCCTATCAATGGCAAGTGAACAGTGGAAATACAGGAACAAACAGCGCGACATTTTCATCTTCAACACTTGCTAACGGATCAGTTGTATCTGTCATCATGACTTCCAATGCAGCTTGCATCACATCTTCCACAGCAACAAACCAGATATTGATGACCATGGTTCCTGTTGTTTCTCCTTCAGTGAACGTCAGCGTTACGCCAAATGATACGGCTTGCACAGGCGACAACTTAACTTTTAATGCGCTTCCCCTGAATGAAGGAACAGTGCCTGTTTATCAATGGTCAGTAAACTCAGTAAATACAGGTGGCAATTCTACTTCCTATTCATCTTCTTCTTTGAATAATGGAGATACCGTTACAGTGTCTCTTACATCCAATGCAGCATGCGTTTCACCGGCAACGGTCTCATCTCCGCCAATTGTAGTTACTCTTGATCCGCTTCTGACTCCATCCGTAACAATTACCGCTACTCCTCCGGGAACAATTTGTATGGGAGCATCTGTGCAGTTCCAGGCAACTCCTGTGAATGGCGGAACAAATCCTTCTTATCAATGGTTGGTAGATGGAAACAACAACGGAACCAACAGCGCTGTACTCAATTCATCAACCTTGATCCAGGGAAACGGTGTATCCGTGAATATGACATCCGCAGAAAATTGTGTTACCTCACCCAATGCGATTTCAAATACAATCTTTATCAATACTTATCCGCTTGTGAACGCATCTGCATCCGGAAGCACCACTGTATGTCCGAAAGAATTGGTCACACTCCACGCTTTTGCGTCTGCAGGAAATGGAGGACCTTACAATTATTCATGGAGCAATGGAGCCGGAAACGGAAGTACGGCAGATGTGACTCCTTCAAGCACGACTAACTATATCGTGTCCATCACAGATGGATGTGGTACGGCTCCTGCAACGGCTTCTGTACTTGTGAATGTTTTGCCGGGTCCGACAGCATTGTTCAGCTATAGTCCGAACGATCCTTCCTCCTACCATTCCGAAGTTTCTTTTCTTGATCTATCTCTAAATGCAGTTCAGTGGTCGTGGAATTTCGGTGACGGAGATACAAGCCTTGCTCAAAATCCGGTTCACTTGTTTCCCGCTCCTGGAAATTACAACGTATCATTGGTCGTCATGAATCCAATCGGTTGCAACGACACAATTATTTATCGGATTTTTGTAAGAGAGGATGTTGCCGTGTACGTTCCGAACTCATTTACTCCGAACGGAGATGGATGGAACGATTCATTTGCACCAATGGGAAACGGGCTCGGTGATTATGAAATGATCATTTACGATCGCTGGGGAAATGAAGTCTTCAAAGGCAGTGCGTTGAATTCATGGACAGGAAGCGGAAGCAATAATAAACCCGCACCTTCAGGCGTTTACCTCTATAAAATTGATTTGAAGGACGCTAAATTTGACCCGCAAATTGTGACGGGAGGAGTTACGCTGATTCGTTAAAGAATTTCATTTTTTTGTACTTTCGCGGAACAGAATTCCACGAATCATGGCAAAGAATTTTATTTCCAATAAAGATGAAACGGTGAGAATGTTCCGGAATAATTTCCTGGAATCACTTTCTCACATTCATTACACGGTTCCGCTCTACATTTTTGTTCCTGTTGTATTGTATTGTCTTTACAAAGCAGTTTTTATTTTCAGTTTAAGTGTGCTCTCCATTATCGGATTCATCCTGCTTGGACTTGCGGTCTGGACACTTACGGAATACGTACTCCATCGTTTTGTTTTTCACTGGCTGCCTCCCGGAAAAATCGGAGCGCGTCTTCACTTTATTTTTCACGGTGTTCATCACGATTATCCGAGCGACAGTAAACGCCTTGTGATGGTTCCTACTGTGAGTATTCCGCTTGCTGCCTTGTTTTATTTTATGTTCTACTTCCTGCTTGGAGCACAGAACGTGATGCCTTTCTTTGCTGGATTTATTGGCGGCTACTTATTTTATGACATCTCACATTACGCCATTCACCATTTTAATTTCAAGAGCAAATTCTGGCTCGACATCAAGCAACACCACATGCTGCATCATTACCAGAACATGGACAAAGGATACGGAGTAAGCAGTAAATTCTGGGATCATGTTTTTCGAACTATGTTTGATAAGAAAAGCGTGTCTGAAAAATAGTACTGCCTGACATTTAAAATTTTTGTGAGAACTAACTAATTGAACTCTTCAGACACTACGTTGAAGTCCATACCCGGAGATAAAATTTCCAAAACGATTTTACTTTCCGGACTTGTTTTTTTAGTCATTCACTTTTTCTATTCGTGGTTCCTTTTCAAGGAACGAATGCTCCAGGAAGACGGCTCCTTCTACCTGATGAAAATGATTCAGCATCAGAGATTATTGTGTGAGCACAATCGATTCAGCGTGTATATTTTTCAATGGATTCCTCTACTCGTATTAAAATGTGGCGGAACCATTGAATGGATTACGCGCACCTATTCTGCATCCTTCGAGTTGTACTATCTTTTTCTATTTCTCATCACACTTTTAATTTTTAAAAATAAAACTGGAGCGCTTCTCATGATACTGTTTCTATGCGTGGGAATGGGACGTGATTACTTTGTTCCGACCAATGAATATCTCTCCGGAATCCTGACAAGCCTGGCTTTGTTCGGACTGCCGTTCAGCGAGCAGGGAAACAAAAGCGGGAAGTTGCTGACCTTCGGTTGTTTCATCATTTTTATCAGCATAAACTTTCATCCTATTTCAATCCTCTCGCTGCTTTTCATAATCGTTTACCAGGTGATTGATGAAAAAAAAGAATTCAGAAAATACTGGATTTACCTTGGCGTGTTTGTCGCACTCACGTGGATTTTCCGAATTATTCTTTTCCCTTTTGATATTTATGAATCAGAAAAGACAGGAGCAACATCGTCTTTGATGCAAAACCTTTTTCACCCTGAAAAATTATCAGGACTAAAATCCATGATCCAATATCTTGGCAGGATAAGCCCTGAGATAATTGCATTGTTTTTCATTTCGCTTCTGCTACTTGTAAGAGATTATCTGAAACTTTTGTTCTTCATTACGTCCGTCTATGTTTTCTTAATTCTCTTTAGCATCGTTAAGGGTACCGGTGAAGTCGCCATCTGGCATGGCGAATACCTGACGTTGCTTGGCGCAATTATCATTATTCCCTTCTCTCATTCGATTATTAAATTTCCGAAGAAAAAAAATCTTATTCCTGCCGCCCTTTCTATTTCCGCATTCTTTTGCTTCTATCACATTCACGAAAATTATTCTTATTTCAACAACAGGATAAATTATGTGGAACGTTTAATACATAATGGAAAAGCTTTTCCTGAAAGGCGTTACATCATCGGCACGAAAAACATCCCCCGAAATTATGTTGCGAACACCTGGGCTATCACGTTTCAAACGCTCTTGCTCTCTTCATTCACGCATGCTGATTCCGCTATGACTTATATTTCAGCGCACGATGTCAATTCTTATGATTCACTAATTAAGGACCCGAACTATTTCCTCGGACCTGAATGGGAGATTGGAATGTTTAACGCTTCAGCAAATAAAATACGGAAAAACTATTTTAACCTTCCCGGGAAAGGATACAAGAAACTTGCAACCTCGCTGAATTCAATTCTTGATTCTGCATTTACGAATTCCTCAATTCATCTTTATGCAACAGACACAATTCTATACTCTACGAACGATACGTTTACAGTGGCTTCACTCAAAATTGTTAATACATCTGGAATAATGATTCCTGCATTACCCCGAAATGAGAGCGCTGTTCATTTAAGTTATCACCTTTATGATAATTCAGGAAAATTAATTCTGTGGGATAACTGCAGAACATCTTTGGAAACGGATGTTTATGAGGAGATAAATCAAGGGTTGACTGTTTCGACAGCCGGCTTGTCAAAAGGAAAATATCTTGTTCACGCTGATCTTGTCATTGAAAACAAAAGATGGCTGGAAATAAACACTTCTATTCATCTCCTCGTAAAATAGATTCAACTTACGAATAACTCATACTGCTATTTTCGATAGTGGGTCGGTTTGACGGTTTAATGATCTGATATGTGCTCGATTCTACCACTAAGACACTAAGACCACTTAGAAACACTGAGAATTTTCTTAGTGAACCATAGTGCCCTTCGTGTCTTAGTGGTTACAATAAATCCAAACTAAGCCACTATCCTATTTTCATCTGTTTTATCACCACAAGTCAAATTTCTTTTCTTTTATTTATTGAAATCTCTTCTACCTTTATCGGATTAAACTCAAACTAAAACTCACATGAAAACAGCATGCAAAAATTTCTTTGCCGGCATTCTGATGCTTGCACTTTTTTTATTGAACAATGTTTATGCTCAGCAGAATATTCCTGCTCCTGTAAAAGTAACTTCCGTAGAAGGTATCACGGAATACAAACTGGGAAACGGGCTTCGGGTACTTCTTTTTCCGGATCAGTCAAAACCAACCATCACGGTGAACATGACCTACCTTGTTGGTTCACGCGTGGAAGGCTACGGAGAAACGGGTATGGCACATCTTCTCGAGCACATGGTGTTCAAAGGATCAACTCGTCATACCAACATTCCGCAGGAACTCTCTTCACATGGAGCAAGTCCAAACGGTTCTACCTGGTACGACCGTACGAATTATTTCGAAACCTTTTCCGCAACGGATGAAAACCTGAAGTGGGCGCTCGACCTGGAAAGTGACCGCATGGTGAATTCATTCATTGCAAAAAAGGATCTTGAAACGGAATTCAGCGTGGTGAGAAATGAATTTGAAATGGGAGAGAATTATCCGTCAAGCATATTGATGGAACGCGTGATGAGTAGCGCTTACCTTTGGCACAATTACGGAAAGTCAGTTATCGGTTCAAAAGAAGATATTGAAAAAGTGCCGATAGAAAATTTACAGGCATTCTACCATAAATATTATCAGCCTGACGGAGCCGTTCTTACAATAGCCGGAAAAATTGATTCAGAAAAAGTTCTCGCTTTGGTGAATGATTATTTCGGAAAAATTCCAAAGCCAACACGTGTCATCCAGGAACCTTATACGCTTGAACCTACACAGGACGGACAGCGAGTGTGTGAGTTAAGACGAGTTGGTGACGTGCAGGTGGTCTCATGCGGCTATCATATTTGCAATGGTGCTCACCCAGACTATGCGGCATTTGATGTGTTGAGTGACGTTCTTACAAACCAACCTTCAGGAAGACTCTATAAGGCATTGATCGAAACAAAAAAAGCAAGCTCTGTTTGGGGATATGCACAGGCTTTGAAAGATCCGGGCTATACTTATTTTTCTGCTGATGTATTGAAAGAAAAATCATTGGATGACGCAAAACAAACA
>JAYTXY010000161.1:0-2649 GCA_043742705.1 Bacteroidota bacterium | reverse complement strand
ACAAAACCGGAAATCTGCCTCTTACGATGCTCAATTATGAGCGAGCAAAAAAATTATCTCCGGATGACGAAGACATCAACTTCAACATCAAGGTTGCTTCATTGAAAGTAGTGGACAAGATGGAAACGGTTCCTGAGATTTTTTACAAGCGCTGGCTGAAAGATGTTGCATTAACATTTACTGCCGATGCCTGGACAAAAATTTTCCTTGGGTGTGTGTGGATGTTATTTGCATTCCTTGCCGTTTACGTAGTAACGCAATCTGCTTCGTTGAAAAAAATGAGTCTTGCAATCGTATTGTTTTTTCTTATCAGCACAATTACTGTCTTTCTCATTTCACAAAAGAGTTATGCGATGACATTCGTGGATCAACAGGCAATTATCAAAACAGCTAGCGTGTATGTAAAAAGTTCTCCTGACGAACGGGGAAGTGATCAGTTCATCATTCATGAGGGAACCAAGGTTGACGTATTAGATGAACTTGGTGAATGGAAAAAAATCCGTATCGCGAACGGAAGTATTGGCTGGCTAAAGGAGAATGAGATTGCGATAATCTAGAAATCTTTCTACTTTTGATTTCGATGAATAAAATTTTACACCGGCTTTTTGAATTTCAACGGTGCCTTCTTTTGTTCGCACTGATAACTCCGATTCACTTATTCGCTCAGGACTCTACGGCTACGGATGTTTTTGATAAAGCACACCTGTTACACCATCATCCTCTTCCACTGGTGTGTGCCAAAATTAAAGTAGGAACTACAAAAGATCAGGAAGTTCAAAGTCTTTACGGAACAGGAGTAGCAAATCCATCGGAAGGTCATGGCGGAGCCAGGTATTTTATTGATAAGCAGAAAAAATGTCAATTGAGAGTGGTGATTGGTGTGGACCACATCATTGAGGAAGTTTCCCTTACAACAGCAGCCTATCCGTTTGACGCAACATCCATCGTGAAAGAATTTCCGATGAATGCTATGTCTTCATTGTTATCTACATCAGCAATTGTTGGCGACAGTATTCACCTTGGAGATTCACCTGCGAAGATTTTAAAAAAATTCGGCAAACCGAATTCAGATGAACCTGATGAAAACACGGAAACGATTACGTACGAAGACACGAATGATCAATGGGAAGATATTTTGCACTACTCAGCTGTTTTCACTTTTCGAAATAATAAATTGGTGCGTGTAAATTTATACAACGGAGAATAATGCTTTCTTCCCTCCTGCTTTAATTCATTCTTCATCTTGAAAAAAATCGGTCTTCTCTCAGACACTCATGGTTATCTAGATCCAAAAATCTTCGACTACTTCTCAAAATGCGATGAAATATGGCATGCAGGAGATATTGGCGATGCAGAAGTCTCTGATCAATTGGAAAAATTCAAACCGTTGAAAGCAGTTTCAGGAAACATTGACGGGCAAACGATCCGGAGCATTCATCCTGTTGATCATATTTTTTTCTGTGAAGAAGTGAAAGTCTTCATTACACACATTGGCGGATATCCCGGAAATTATTTTCCGGAGGCAAAAAAGAAAATTATTGAACACAAGCCTGATCTTTTCATCTGCGGACATTCACACATTTTGAAAGTCATGCGTGATAAGCAGTACAATCTTCTTCACATAAATCCCGGAGCTGAAGGAAAAACGGGTTTCCACAAAATCAGAACAATCATAAGGTTCGATGTAAACAAAGCGAAAATTGAAAACCTAGAAGTGATTGAACTCGGACTGCGAGGAAGTATTGAAGATTGAAGATTCTAAGAAAAAAATATTATTCATTATTCAATCTTAAATATTCAATAAATAAGTTAACGCAATCGATCTGCCGAACGAACCAGCGCTTCATCTTTCCGAATCGCTCGCATGGCAAGAAAAGTAAATACCAATTGTGCCAATGGAAAGTAACAACCATATCCATAGTGGACCACAGCATCAGCGGTAGTTTTCGTCTGGTCTGAAAAATAAAAGATGGTTCCGGTGAGAATGCAAATGATAAGCATGTTGAGGTTGGATAAACGGATTTGCAACCGTCTATTTTTGAAAAGCAGTATCGTGATGAATGCCAAAAATCCGGCAATGCTGTTCAACACAACGTAAAGGATGTTCGAAGAAATGCCTGATTCCAAAAAGACAGAACTTGTCGGATTTGCAGGTGCAGAAAGGGTTTCAGTAATAAAAAGAGGAACATAAGATAAAGCACCAGAGAGAACTACAACAAGCAACAAATACAAGGACTGAATTCTCTGAATCATCTGATCGTTGGATTAAGAAACAAATTAAACAAGAAATTGCCGTTTGCACAAACGAATCTACTGAAAGAGGGCTTCCCTGCTCTTTTATTCGTATTAACATCTCAAAAAAAATTATCAGAATATTTGCTCACGAAAGAAAAATGGTTTATTATTGTGGTGTAATACATACCCGTTCAGGATTTTTTAAACATCCTCAAAGCAGATCTCCGGGTTTATTTATCATAACAACTTTCTTTCTCATATTCTTATCCCGAGTGCCCTATTCTTATAAATTAAAATGCCTGTCCAATGGCATCTTCCCAACCCATAACACCATCCTGTTAATCTCCAAGTAGTTTTTATAAATTTATTTTTAATGTACGATATCCTAGAATTAAACGACAAGCTCATCAATGA
>JAYTXY010000160.1:0-11413 GCA_043742705.1 Bacteroidota bacterium | reverse complement strand
TCAAAACCGGCCGCTGCAGGTGATTTTAGTCGCACCCGATTATTGCCGAAAATCATCAAAAAAGCCTTGTGCAAGTCAGAAAAACGATGTTCGATTCTTTTTTTTGCTTGAGACTCAGTCATAGTTTTTTTCGGAACTGTAAAGATAAGAGATAGTTCAACGTTTTAAGTTCAAAGTTCTGAGTTTAAAGTTCAAAGATTGAAAGCTCAATTAAGTCATTCAGGAGGAATCCATTTTGATTCAAGAGATATCGTCTATTAATAAAATAGATTCCTCCTGAATGACACTAAATTAGATTACCACAACTTTTAAAACTTTAACGTAGCCTTCACCATCCTATCCTTTCCATTCAGATCTCTTCTTAGTTCAACATTCACAAATCCTTTGTTCGTTAACAACTCAACTACTTCCTTTCCTTTTGCTTCGTTGATTTCGAAATACAATTTGCCTGAAGGTTTTAAATTTTCCAAAGCAAAATCAGCAATGGCATTATAAAAAACAAGTGCATCATCATCCGAAACAAATAAAGCAAGAGATGGTTCGAAGTCAATAACTTTGGAATCCATTTTTTCCTTTTCCTTCTCTGTAACATAAGGAGGATTACTGACAATAATATCAAAAAGAGTTCTTAGTTTAAAGTTCAAAGCTGTGGATTGAAGAATATCCTTCCTGAAGATTTCAATCTGGGCATTATTCAATCGAGAATTTACTTTAGCAACGGTTAAAGCCTCTTCTGAAATATCAATTGCTGAAACATTCGCCTCCGGGAATTCTTTCTTCAATGAAATCGCAATGCATCCACTTCCTGTACAGACATCCAGGATTTCCAACTTTGAACTCTGAACTTTGAACTTTGAACTTTCCGCGATCCACTCCACCAACTCCTCCGTTTCCTGCCTCGGAATCAGGACATGTTCATTCACTTTAAACTTCATTCCGTAGAACCAGGCGAAACCTAATACATATTGAATAGGCTTTCTGGATTTCAACTCGGAGAGAATCTGATCAAACTGCTTTTGTTCTTCTTCTGAAACAATTTCATCCTTCTTCAAAACCAAATCGACCTTTGTAAAATTCTTTACATGCTCAAAGACAAGGAAAATAATCTGCGACAATTCTCCTTCGCCATAAAGTTCTTTCAATGATCTTCTGTATTCCTCAGCAATTGCATTCACTTTCATGATAACAAAGAAACTAATTCCTCCCCGAACTTTGAACCTTGAACTTTGAACTATTTCGCGTTTAGTATCTTCGCACCGATGGCTTCCGATGAAACATACATGCTTCGTTGTATTGAACTTGCCGGCAATGGTTTAGGAAATGTTGAACCAAATCCGATGGTTGGCTCGGTTATCGTCTACGATGAAAAAATAATCGGAGAAGGATTCCATCAAGAATTCGGAAAAGCGCATGCGGAAGTAAATGCTATCAACGATGTTCTTTCTAAACATCCTGAAGAAATTTTGCAGCGCTCAACTTTGTATGTCGACCTTGAACCTTGTACACATTTTGGCAAAACTCCGCCATGTACTGATCTGATCATTTCAAAAAAAATTCTACGCGTAGTTATCGGAACGATTGATCCATTTTCAAAAGTAAACGGATCAGGAATTGCAAAACTGAAAAGCGCAGGTATTGAAGTTACCACAGGAATTCTTGAAAAAGAATGCCGTGAATTAAACAAACGATTCTTCACCTTCCACGAAAAACAAAGACCTTACATACTATTAAAGTATGCACAAAGTGAAGATGGTTTTATTGCTCCTGAAAAAATTACTGAGGAAAATAAATGGATCAGCAATGAAAAGTCACGTCAACTTGTACATAAATGGAGAAGTGAAGAACAAGCCATCATGATCGGAACAAATACTGCGCGAATCGACAATCCATCTCTGACTGTCAGAGATTGGAAAGGAAGAAATCCTGTTCGTATTATCATCGACCGTGAATTAAAATTGAAGGCGACCTTGAATGTCTTTGACAAATCTGCTTCGACTCTTATCTATACAGGAATTAAGAAGGAAACAAACGGTAATCTTGAATTTATTAAAATTGACTTTGACAAAAACGTTCTTCAGCAAATCCTGCATTCACTCTACCAGAAGAATATTCAATCTGTTCTTGTTGAAGGCGGAGCAAAACTTCTTCAATCCTTCATTGATGAAAACCTTTGGGATGAAGCGAGAATATTTACAGGAGCTAAGATTCTTGAAAAAGGAATTAAAGCTCCTCTGTTAAATGGAAAAGTCACTTCTCAGGAAAAGATAAATGACGATATACTAAGAATCATTTGTAATTAACCAACTCATTTGCACATCAACCAATGAAACTACTCCAACAACTTTGCAACATCCATGCTCCATCAGGTAACGAAGGAGTCATTAGTGCCTTTCTGACAGATTACATTCAAAAAAATAAATCAGGATGGAAAGTTCAGCCGCAGGTTTTTTCAGGAGAAGATTTTCAACATTGCATCGTCTTGGTTTTCGGAACTCCGCGAACAGCCGTGTATGCACACATGGACAACATTGGTTTTACTGTACGTTACAAAAACCAATTGGTGAAAATCGGTGGTCCACATTTTGAAAATGGAATCGATTTGGTTGGCGAAGACAGTAAAGGAAAAGTTGAATGCAAAGCATTTGAAGATGATGATCACAGGATCACGTACAAATTTAACCGTGAAATTGAACGCGGAACGGATTTGTCATACAAACCAAACTGGCGGGAAGATGCAAACTTTGTACAGTGTTGTTACATGGATAACCGTCTTGGTGTTTGGAATGCATTGAGGCTTTGTGAAACCATTGAAGACGGTGCGATTGTTTTTTCCTGTTGGGAAGAACATGGAGGAGGAAGCGTTCCTTACCTCGCTAAATTTCTTTTTGAAAACTTCAGCATTCGCACAGCATTAATTTCAGACATTACCTGGATCACGGAAGGCGTTCGTCACGGTGAAGGTGTTGTCATTTCCATGCGAGACACAGGAATTCCAAGGCGTGTTTTCGTAAATAAGATTATTTCCCTGGCAAAAGAAAGTGACATTCCGTTTCAACTGGAAGTAGAAGGGTCAGGCGGAAGTGACGGAACTGAATTGCAGAAGCAACCTTACCCGATCGACTGGTGCTTCATTGGTGCTGCGGAAGACTTTGTGCATTCACCGAATGAAAAGGTTCACAAGAAGGATATTGAGAGCATGATGAATCTGTATCATTACCTGATGAAAAGGCTCTGATCAGAAGAATTTTTTCAATGCAAGCATAAAACCTTCGGGAGCAGCGCAAGGTTTATTTGCACTCTTATTAATAAAGACAAGTGTGGTATCAGCGATGTTAATCAACTCATCCTTTTCATTGTAAGTTTCATAATCAAACCGAATTCTCGCCATCGGAATTTCTTTGATCATGGTTTTGATAGTTAGCAAATCATCGTAGTATCCCGGCTTGATGTATTTAATGGAATAACTCAGCACCGGTAAAATGATTCCGCTCTCTTCAATGGCTTTGTAACTGAAACCAAGATTGCGAAGTGTTTCAACACGCGCTACTTCAAAATAGCTTGCGTAATTTCCGTAATACACATAACCCATTTGGTCCGTTTCGGAATATCGCACTCTTACCTGGATTTCTGACTGATACATGAAAATATTTTTAGAAAAATTTATTTTTATTTAGCTGTGAAATTACAAACAAAAATTTTTATCATTGTGACGGGCAAAAAATAAAAAAATATTTTCCGGATTTCATGTACAGGAAACTTTCCATCGTAGCGCTTTTTCCCCTGCTGGTAGCAGGATGTACAACCAAGGCGCACATCACAAAAGTGGAAACGAAAAATTACAAGTTGGAAAGTTCGGCAACTACCGATGTTGATTCTGCAGTTTACTACAAAATCCTTCCGTATCAGAAATCACTTGAAGCAGACATGAATGTAGTACTTGGCGTTTCCGAGCAGGCGTTGGAAAAAGGACAACCGGAAGGTTTGCTTGGCGACTTCGCTGCTGATGCATGCCTGCATGTCTTTAACAAAACATATTATCCGTCTGACAGCAAACCTGCAGATTTTATTTTCCTTAACAACGGAGGCTTGCGTAACTCACTTCCGAAAGGAAACATCACGAAAGGAAATGTTTTTGAGTTGATGCCATTTGAAAATGAATTAGTCGTTTTAAAAATAAATGGAGGAATTGCGAAAAAAATTTTTAACTTCATAGCCGAAAAAGACGGAGCACCTGTTTCAGGTGTCAGGCTCCGAATAAAAAACAAAGAAGCGGTGAATATTTTTATCAACAACGAAGCTTTTGATTCCACCAAAACATACAAAGCAGTTACGTCCGATTACCTCGCCAACGGTGGCGATCAGTTATTTTTTCTTGCCAACATAAAAGAGCGTGAATCCGTGAACCTGAAGGTTCGTGATGCAATCATTCAATACTTGTTGGAAAAAAGAAAAGTGAATGAATCCATTGCCGTAAAAAAAGATCAGCGAATTAGCTATGTCAACTAGACGGGATTTCATACGAACACTTGCTGGAAGCGCTGCCTTGGTCGGGCTGAGTGGTTTCCCGATGGAGTTGCTGGCAAAACATGAAATCGAGAAGATCACCATCCTGCATACGAACGATGTGCACAGTCACATTGATCCTTTTCCGATGAACGATCCGAAATATCCCGGACTTGGAGGTGTTGCAAGACGCTCGGCATTGATAAAGAAAATACGAGCTGAAGAAAAGAATGTGTTACTCCTTGATGTCGGAGATATTTTCCAGGGAACTCCTTACTTTAATATGTACGGAGGAGAAGTTGAACTGAAAATGATGAGCGATATGGGATACGATGCATCCACGATGGGCAATCATGATTTTGATAACGGCATGGATGGACTTTTAAGACAACTTCCAAATGCAAATTTCCCGTTACTTTGTTCGAACTACGATTTTAACGATACACCATTAGCAAATAAAACACAACCTTATAAAATCTTTGAGAAAGGAGGCATCAAAATCGGTGTCTTTGGAATCGGAATAGAACTCCAGGGACTCGTTGACAAAAAACTTTACGGAAATACAATTTACAATGATCCGGTTGTAAAAGCGGCTTACTATTCGAAGCTGCTAAAGGAAGAAAAAAAATGTGACCTTGTGATCTGTCTTTCACATCTTGGTTACAAGTACAAGGAAGAAAAAATTTCAGACGAACTTCTTGCAAAACAATCACGCAACATCGACCTGATCTTAGGCGGACACACGCACACGTTCCTCGATGAACCTGTTCGTTACACGAATGCTGACGGAAAAGAAATTTTAGTTGCACAGGTTGGATGGGCAGGAATTAAATTGGGACGAATTGATTATTACTTTGAAAAAAATTCCGGAAAAAAAGATGCAGTGGGTACCACGTTAAAAATTTCCGAAAAACCAAGAGCAATTTAATTTTTTTTTTCTTTTTTTTATGTGAACATTTGTTAGCTAAATTTTAACACAGGAAACAAAAACACCAGTGCCCTTGAAACAGGCATGAATACAAGGATTCAAAATTAGAACGACATCAACAACATAAAAACACTTTTCTTGAAAACAACAATGGACAAAACTTACGAGAACGTTTGGAAAAAATGTCTTCAGATCATAAAGGACAATGTGAGTGCGCAAAGCTTCAAAACATGGTTCGAGCCAATTAAACCGGTAAAGCTGGAAGACAAAATTCTGACGATCGAAGTTCCGAGCCAGTTTTTTTACGAGTGGCTTGAAGAACATTACATTTCGCTGCTGCGAAAAATTATCCGCAACCAACTCGGTAACGATGGACGACTGGAATACAGCATCGTGATGGAAAATGCTGTAGCAGATGCCAAACCATACACCGTAAAAATTCCTGCGCGTGGAATGAACGATTTGAAGAACAGTCCAATGTCAGTTCCTGTGACTGTGGATAAAACCATCCGCAATCCGTTTGTGATTCCGGGATTGAAAAAAGTGAATGTGGAATCACAACTCAATCCGAATTATTCTTTTGATACTTTCATCGAAGGTGATTGCAACCGTCTTGCACGTTCTGCAGGTTATGCAGTGGCGAGTAAGCCCGGAGGAACTTCTTTCAATCCACTTCTTCTTTATGGAGGTGTTGGAATGGGCAAAACACATCTCGCGCATTCAATCGGTATTGAAATTAAAAATCAGCATCCCGGAAAGACGGTACTATATGTATCGTCTGAAAAATTCACGCACCAGTTTATTGATGCTGTAAAGAACAATGCGCAAAATGATTTCATTCATTTCTATCAAATGATTGATGTGCTCATTTTGGATGACATACAATTTTTTGCAGGGAAAGAAAAAACACAAGATGTATTCTTCCATGTGTTCAATCACCTTCACCAAACAGGAAAGCAATTGATCCTTACTTCTGATAAAGCGCCTGTTGACATACAAGGAATGGAACAACGTTTGTTATCACGTTTCAAATGGGGACTTGCTGCAGATCTTCAGATGCCTGATCTGGAAACACGCATCGCCATTCTTCACAAGAAGATGTATGTAGACGGAATTGAATTACCGAAAGACATCGTAGAATACATTGCCTACAGTATTACTTCGAATGTTCGTGAGCTGGAAGGAGCATTGATTTCTATTCTTGCTCAATCTTCGCTGAACAGAAAAGCTGTGACGCTTGAACTTGCGAAGCAGATGATTGACAAGTTCGTGAAGAATACGAACCACGAAGTATCAATTGACTATATTCAAAAAGTAGTGTGCGATTATTTCGATCTCCCGATTGAAATGCTGAAATCGAAAACACGCAAACGCCAGGTTGTACAGGCCAGACAAATTGCGATGTACTTCGCAAAGAGTATGACGAAATCATCGTTGTCAAACATTGGCGCACATTGCGGAGGAAAAGATCATGCAACCGTACTTCATGCCTGCCGCACCGTGAATAACCTGATTGAAACAGACAAAAAATTCAAAGCCAGCGTTCAGGAACTTCAGAAAAAGATTACCGTAACCGGAAAATAAATTGAATGAACATGAATACAAGCGAAAGCCCTTTCAAAGTTTGAGAGGGCTTTTGTTATTTATGCTTCATCCATGACCAACACGTAGTCGCTGCAATCATTCCAAGAAATGGTGCGGTAAGATAAATCCAAACAGAATTTAAATTTCCTGAAATGATTGCCGGAGCCATGCTTCGTGCAGGATTCATGGAAGAACCCGAAATCGGTCCGGCAAACAATGACATAAGTAAAATCACCCCTCCTATTGCAATACCTGCCATCACGCCTGTTTCTTTTGAACCTTGTGATACATTCAGAATTACAATCATCAACAGAAAAGAGATGATCAATTCAAGAACGAAACTTTGCAATGCCGAACCTAAAGGAAGACTTGATCCGAGGTTTTGATTTGCGGGAAACAAAATTTTTAAAACAATGGTTGCCAGAAATGCACCTGCAAGTTGAGAAGCGATGTAAAGCAAGACATCTTTCTTCGGGAAGAGTTTTGCAAAAGCAAATGCAATCGTAACTGCCGGGTTGAAGTGTGCTCCTGAAATTTCTCCAAACGAGTAAATCATCGCCATGATGATCAACCCAAACGTAGCAGATATTCCAACATGGGAAACACTTCCGCCTGTTTGCTGGTCGATGATAATCGCTCCTGTTCCGCAAAACACAAGAGCAAATGTTCCGATAAACTCGGCTGTGTATCTTTTCATACTCCGTTAACTTCCTGAACAAAATTCTGAACAGCTGTTTTTATTTTATCTCTGACTTCTCTCGTCATTGCTAATTTTTCTTCATGAGTTCCTGCGAAGGTAGAAGGATCTGCAAAACTCCAATTCACTTTCTTAAATACACCGGGAAAGATCGGGCATCTTGCAGCATTTCCTTCATCACAAACGGTTACAACATACTGATAAATTCTTCCTTCCTTGAAAAATTCAAAAACGTCTTTTGTTTGGTTGGAAGAAATATCAATCCCTTCTTCTTTCATTACTTCAACAGCAAGCGGGTTCAGTTTACCTGCTTCCAGTCCCGCACTTTCAGCGAAGAAGCGATCTCCTCCAAACTTTTTCAGGTACGCTTCAGCCATCTGGCTTCTAGCGGAATTGTGAATACAGAGAAATAAAACTTTGATTTTCGTCATATCAGTTTTGCTTTAGAGTTAACAACAAGCACCTTCTGCTTCGACATTTTCTTTATCAGAAGGAGAACAACAAGTCGCTGCTCCGCTCATTTCATAATACGGATCGTTGAATTCAGCATCAGCATGGAAATAGTAAACTTCCCATTGAACACCATCAGGATCAGTGACCCAGAATTTGTCTTGCTTTGCATAACAGCAATTCGTTCCTGTTTCTTCTTTTGAAACCAGGTTCTTCTTTTTTGATTCCCAAAGTTTGATGTTCAGTTCTTCAATGGTTTCTACCTGAAAACCAAGATGACCGAAATTCGCTTTCACTCGTTCTTTGTTCTCGACAAATGAAATAATGAGTGATGGGCTTTCCAGCACATACTTCGCATAGCCGGGTTTTACTTTGTCAGGAGTCTGTCCGAAAAACTCAGAGTAAAATGTTACTGATTTTTGAATGTCGCTTACATACAAGCTTACATGCATTCTTGGAAATGGATTTGTTGACATGATTTTTTGTTTTAGATTAATCGTTTTATTACGATAATATGGTTTAAATTTTTTTAGCAGCAGTTTTTGTCAGCCACGTAGTTATCAAAGAAAGTTTTCATGTATTGCTTCGCCTGTTCCCATTCTTTTGCATCAATGCAATAGCAGGATTTTGCTCCCTCAATTTCACCTTTAATCAGTCCGGCATTCTTGAGTTCTTTCAGGTGCTGCGACACTGTAGATTGAGAGAGCGGGAGTTCATCCACAATGTCTCCGCAAATGCAGCTTTGCTTCTTAATCAGGAGTTGCAAAATCGCAACCCGTGCAGGATGCGCCAACGCTTTAGCATAGCCTGCAATCCTGTTGTCTTTGAGCGTGAATTCGTCTGCTTTGGTCAGTCCCATGATTCGAAATTATATCGCAATATTACGATAATGAAAATACAAAAAGCAAGTTTTTTGGAAAATATTTTTTCAAGAAACTGGTTGTCAACTTCTTAAAAAGAAGATTTCAACACCTGTTTGTAATTTTCCGACCGAAGAAATGAATGTTCCTCTTACTTTCGCCTAATAATAGAACTAAGATGTAAGACGATATGCATTCGCAATACGCATATCGCCCATCGCAAATCGACAACAACATGCAATCCACTATCAACAAAGTAAAAGAGTTCCACGAAGTATTTGGATTAGATTATCATGAAACTCCTACTGTAAATGTCAGCGACAGAATCATCGAACTTCGCCATCGTCTCATGCAAGAGGAAAATGATGAATACCTTGAAGCTGCAAAAGCAAAGGACCTCACACTTATAGCTGATGCACTTGGCGACAAATTGTACATTCTCTGTGGAACCATCATCGCTCACGGACTTCAATACAAAATAGAAGAAGTGTTTTCAGAAATCCATCGTAGCAACATGAGCAAACTCGATGAAGAAGGCAAACCAATTTACCGGGAAGACGGGAAAATCATGAAATCGAAAAAGTATTTTCTGCCTGATATTAAGACGGTGCTGGAGAAGTAAGTTACCTCCAGTGCTATTCTTTATACTGATAGCTCGTTTGATCATTTTTAAAAATTTGACATCAAAATGTTGATGTCAAAAAAATAATTTCACTCCTTCGGAGTTTGGTTTTTATGGTTAATCGTTCCTATGAAGAATGCCACTCCTTCGGAGTTAAGTCCCGAAGAGATAAAGTATTTAAAGAAATTAAAATTCCAAACAACTGAGTACTAATAGAATGAAATGTCTTAGTTCCCAAAGGAAAATAATTCACCTGAAGCTAAATCCCGAAGGGGTGAAATATTTCAAGAATTTTATTCCAAACAATTAAACCCCGAAGGGGTGACATTGGGATTCGATTTAGGTTTTATGAGGTTGAATAGATGGTTAAAATTTTATTCAGCCAAAAGCAGGAACATTTCTAAATAGTCTGGCCAATCTTTATCTTTGCCGCCTCAAAAGATCCGGATATTCGTACATTCGGATCCAAGTCATAAACAACTATGAAAATAACTTTTCCGGACAAGAATGTCCGCGAGTACCCTGAAGGAACTACAGCTCTTGAAATTGCAAAAAGCATCAGTGAAGGATTGGCAAGAAATGTTTTGTCAGCAAAGATCAATGGCGAAATAGTGGATGCAACACGTCCGATTAAGAAGGACGGAACCATTGAACTTCTCACCTGGGATTCTGCTGAAGGAAAATCAACGATGTGGCACAGCTCCGCACATTTAATGGCTGAAGCATTGGAGATCTTTTATCCGGGCGTGAAATTCGGAATCGGACCTCCTGTGGAAAATGGATTTTATTACGACATCGATCTTGGTAAAGATTCTATTTCTTCAGAAGATTTCAAAAAGATTGAAGATAAAATGCTGGAGCTTGCGAAGAGAGGCAGCAGTTATGTTCGAAAGGAAGTTTCCAAAGCAGATGCCATTGCATACTTCACTGAAAAGGGTGATGAATACAAACTCGATCTTCTCAAAGATTTACAGGATGGGCAAATCACTTTTTACCAGCAGGGAAATTTCACCGATCTCTGCCGCGGCCCGCATATTCCTGATACAGGTTTCATCAAAGCAATAAAGTTGATGAACATTGCCGGAGCTTATTGGAGAGGCGATGAAAAAAATAAACAGCTCACGCGTGTTTACGGAATCACGTTCCCGAAAAAATCGTTACTCGATGAATACCTCACCATGCTTGAAGAAGCTAAGAAGAGGGATCACCGGAAGATTGGAAAGGAACTGGAGATCTTCACTTTCGATGATGATGTTGGGCCGGGCTTACCGTTGTGGTTACCAAATGGTGGTGTGTTGATCGAAGAACTTGAGCGCCTCGCAAAGAAGACTGAACAAGCTGCCGGATACATGCGCGTACGCACTCCGCACATTGCGAAGGAAAGTATGTATCTCACCAGCGGACATTTGCCTTACTACAAAGAGAGCATGTTTCCTCCGATGGAATTTGATGGTGAGAAATATTATCTGAAGGCGATGAACTGTCCGCATCATCATAAGATTTTCAAAGAGATGAATCCAAGTTATAAGGATCTTCCGATTCGTCTTGCAGAATATGGAACATGTTATCGCTATGAGCAATCTGGAGAGTTATTTGGATTGATGCGCGTGCGCCAGTTGCAGATGAATGACGCACACATCTATTGCACACGTGATCAGTTTGCAGATGAGTTCCGCGCTGTGAATGACATGTACCTGAAGTATTTCAAAATCTTCGGCATCGATAAATACGTGATGCGTTTCTCTACTCACGAACCTTCGAAGCTTGGT
>JAYTXY010000159.1:0-12007 GCA_043742705.1 Bacteroidota bacterium | reverse complement strand
TTTGATTTCGATGTCATACCATTTCAACACAGCCATGTCATACTTTATGTTCTGACCGATCTTATCGATCTTTTCATCGGCAAAAACTTTTGCAAACTCCAAAACGATTTGATGTGCTTCGTTGTAATTCTCCGGAACAGGAATGTAATATGCTTCGTGAGGTTTGAAAGAAAATGACATTCCCACCAACTCGGCACGATTTACATCCAATCCTGTTGTCTCAGTATCAAAACAAAAGTATTTCTGCTTGCCGAGATCAACGATTAATTTTTTCCTCTTCTCTTTTGTGTCAACGATGTGATACGTATGCTTCACATCTTGAATTGTTTTCTGTGGAACATGATTTCCTTCTCCTGATTCTTCTTCGTCTGAATGTGCGACTTTTGTTGTTGGAGAATTAGTAAAAAACAAACTGCTCTGAGTTCCTGTCGAAACTTTTTTCTTTTCACTGACGCTAGCCGAAGAAGTTCCCTCCCCTTTGGGGAGGGATAGGGTGGGGCTATCTCCCAACACCTTATTCATCAACGAACGAAACTCAAGTTCTTCAAACAAACTTTTCACAGCATCTTTATTCAAGTCCTTCGTGATAAGTTTTTCAAGATCCGTATCAATCGGAACATCGATAATAATCGTAGCAAGCTTCTTCGACTGGCGCGCCATTTCCTTTCCTGCCTCTACCTTCTCTTTCATTTTACCTTTGAGTTGGTCGGTATTCTTCAGAAGATTTTCGATGGTTCCATATTCCTTGATGAATTTCATGGCAGTCACTTCTCCTACTCCCGAAATACCGGGAATGTTATCCACTTTATCTCCCATCAGTCCGAGAATTTCTATTACCTGATCGACACGCTCAATTTGCCAGCGTTCACAGACTTCTTTCACTCCCATAATTTCAGGAGGCGCTCCTCCGCGCGATGGCTTATATATAAAGGTGTGTTCGTCCACTAACTGACCATAATCTTTGTCGGGTGTCATCATGTAGGTATCAAACCCTTTCTTCTCTGCCTTTCTTGCCAGCGTTCCGATTAAATCATCGGCTTCATATCCATCCATTGAAAGCACGGGAATGTTAAATGCTTCACACAACTTCTGTACATAAGGAATTGCCAATGCAAGATCTTCAGGAATTTCCTGGCGACCGGCTTTGTAATCTGCAAACTCCTCGTGTCGTGTAGTTGGTGCTGCCGTATCAAATACAACAGCGATGTGTGTGGGTTGTTCTTTCTTCAACACTTCAAGCAGAGTTGTGGCAAAACCAAAAATAGCAGACGTGTTTTGTCCTTTGGAATTAATGCGATGGTTGTTGCTGAAAGCAAAATAAGCGCGGTATATCAGCGCCATGGCATCGAGCAGGAAAAGTTTTTTAGGTTGTGACATCTTCGATAAATTGAGAGAGTGAAAATAGGCAGAAGAGAGTCAAGATGCAAGAATCAAGACTCCATTCGCAAGACGCATATCCCAATACGCAAATCGCAATTGTGCATAACCTCGTTAACAAAAAGCACAATAAAGACCTGACAACGCTTAATCAATTGCGCGATCTTGCGGACTCTTTATGAAATCGTTTAGAAAGTTTTTTACAATTCCTTTTTTGCTTGCTTTGAATTGCGCAGCAGTAGGATTCTACCTGCTTTTTATTCTTTTACTCCTGACACGGGTAAAACGGAATGAACTAGCCTACGTAATAGATGACGAACGTGCAATCTAAAGTTCGGGTACTAATTACGAATCTGTACGAATTTACTAATAGTCACTGATTAATATATTAGTACAGATTCGTAATTAGTAGACATTAAAGTTTGCTCGCAAGCACACAGGTTTTCTTATAGGTTTTTGTGTCTCCGTTGATATCAAATACTTCGACATAAAAAATGTACATGCCAATTCGTGCTTTGTCTTTGTCGTTGGTAATTCCGTCCCACACAAAACTTCCATCATTGCCGATCAGTTCGTTGTTCACAAGATTACGGATGAGTCTTCCTTTTGAATCATACACAATTACATTCGCAACATTTCCGGGATTTGAAAAATGATAATGAAGATTGACGACATCATTTTTTCCATCTTCATTCGGAGAAAAAATTTCAGGATCAACATTTAGTTCATCGCCATTTCCTGTCGAGGCATCGTTCTGTGAATTTTTATATCCCGGTGTTGCAAAGCCAACACTTTCTGCTGCGCTGTGCCAGTTGGTTTCATCTTGTGTTGCGCGGTTCGGACTTAGTCGTTCAAGAGAAACTCCATGTACATCGTTCAGCAATGGAAAATGCCAGGAAGAATAGTAATGCAGTTGATCCAACTTTTGTGATGACTGATTCTGCAAAACAAGAATGTCTTCGTCAGTGAGCAGATCAGGAAGACTCATCTTCAAAAACGCATTCGGGTTTTCGGTAAAGTATTGACTCTTGACCGCAACCGGATTCTTCGTGAGTACCATATACTCTCTCGGAAATAATAAATAACAACCGGTCGAAACGACAACGGAAGGATCAAGCAGGTGTGTAGTCAAATCTTCTCTCGTGATTTTTAAACTCTCAAGATCAATTACCTTATTTGAACGATTGTATAGCTCGACAAACTCTGCTCCACCTGTGAGCGTACTGAATAAAACTTCGTTGATAATTACGTCTCCCGAATCGGCCGTTGAAGGAAAAGCTAAATTTACAGAGGAGTGGTTGCCAACAGAATTTCCCGGGCAATCACTTACGGAAGCAAGAAGTGTGATCGTTTGAATCACCGTGCTTACCGGTTGTTGCAAGGTAATGGTTACGGAAGTCAGGTCTGCTGAAGGAACAGACACAAGCGGTGAGCCATATAAAATATCTCCAACGGAAATTAAATAATTCGAAGCGTTAGCAATGGAAGTGTCTCTCATTGGTTCGCTGAAAAAAAGCTGTACATGAAAGGAATCCACAACACAAGCATGCACCAGTTGCGGTGCTGTCTGGTCAACGATTGTTGATTTCACGCTGTTTACATGTCCGGGTGTTCCTCCGCTTGCATTGACAGATCCTCTCCAGTTGATTTCATTTTCACACGTGACGTTCGGATCAATCCGCTCGATGCTCCATCCTCCGGCACTCTTATTATTATCGTGATAATATGTTTCATCATAATAAACACGGTCAATTATATTTCCGAAGTTGTCTTTCAGCGTTAATGTTTCTCCGCCTGTATTATTCAATGACGGGAATGTGGAAAATCCATTCACCGTTCCATAGGAAGAGAAAACTGATTGGTTTAAACTGCTGCATAAAATAAGATACGAATTTGGTGCAAGTGTCTGATTACCGAACGTCACAGTTGTACTTGCATCTGCAAAAGTCCAGTTCGTCAATGTAAGTGTGTGATTGCTCTTGTTATAAAGCTCGACAAATTCTGCGGCAGGTAATGCAACAGCGGGATCCGGATCAGCCATAAATTCATTGATCACTATATCAAATGGCTGAGGAAGAATCGGGATTACATAAGTGAATGTTGCAACCGAATTTGCAGCAATCACATTTGAAGAAAGATCGGCAACAGAATTAATGGTGATCGTATTTAATACTCCGTCAGCAAAGGCACTGGAAAAAGTCAGGTGCACCAATGAAAGATCTGATCCATCCAGTACTGACGTTGACGGGTTTCCGATTCCGTTATTCACAGAATAGTTCGCTACTGTTTGAGCGGTTGTTGGGTCAACTGATTCTGAAAATTTTACATCGAGATGATTTGCGTCAATACTATTGACTGTAGAAATTGACGGTGGGGTAAGATCCGGTTGAAACGGAAAAGAAAAATCATCAAAGTAAAAACTTGTAGCGTTTGTAATCGTGTATGTGCACAAAACTCCTGTGTAAGCTGATGTGTTATACGTTGCATCCGTTCCTGACGCTTCCAATGCATAACTAGTTCCGCCTGTTGGGTCTACTAAAAGACTCCACAAGCCAGCAGCATCTCTTGTTACTTTTATTCCGATTGTAAACGCAGCGGCTATCTGCGCTGCTGTTCCTCGACATACTGAAGTAGACGTTATTCCGCCTTTTCTGAAAAGTTCAACGGCATCATTGGCTCCGCCTTCACCAAACTGGAGATAGTAACCGTTAAGGGATCCTCCGAGATTACTCTGATCAGATGTAAGAAAAACCCGCGCAAAGTTCCCTGAAGAAGGAGCAAAATTCAAGTGTATCCAGAATATCCATTCCGTATTATCAAGAGTCGATAAATTATTCGAAAGATAGAGATAAGACGTTCCCGCAGCCGCGCTGTTCAACTGAAGTTGAGAAGATCCGTTCACGATGAACTGGGAAGACGTTCCGCTCCATGAAGGATTATTGATAAAATCACCGTCACTGAAATTGTCGGTAAGCTGAGCCTGAACAAAGAGGGGCAGAATAAAAAGCAATAAGAAAAGATTTTTTTTCATTGGAGTTCATACATTTGATGACTCTAAAAGTAAACAAAATATTTTGTCAAAGAAATCGGTGTAATCATTATTATTAATCCTTGTAATTCCCCAAATATGAAAGTAGCAGTAGTAGGAGCCACAGGTCTTGTCGGAGGAATGATGTTGAAGATCCTCGAAGAACGGAATTTTCCTGTCACCGAATTAATTCCTGTCGCCACGGAAAAATCTGTTGGTAAAGAAGTCGTGTTCAAAGGCAGAAAATACAACGTTCAAAGCGCGCTGATGGCAATTGAACTGCGACCACAGATTGCCTTGTTCTCTGCAGGCGGAAATACGTCACTCGAATGGGCTCCGAAATTTGCTGCAGTCGGTTGTGTCGTGATTGACAACTCATCAGCGTGGAGAATGGATCCGGTAAAAAAATTAATTGTTCCTGAAATCAATGCAGATGCATTAACGAAAGAAGATAAAATTATCGCCAACCCGAATTGCTCTACCATTCAAATGGTGATGGCTTTGAATCCGCTGCATAAAAAATATAAAATAAAGCGTGTGGTTGTTTCCACGTATCAATCCGTCAGCGGAACAGGAAAGAAAGCTGTCGATCAATTAATGAATGAGCGTAAACTAGCGGTGTTAAAAATGCTACCGGAAACAAATGTCCTCCCCCTCGGGGAGGATTTAGGTGGGGCTGTTGAGATGGCTTACAACTATCAAATCGATCTGAACGTCCTTCCTCACATCGATGTGTTTCTTGAAAACGGTTACACAAAAGAAGAAATGAAAATGGTGAACGAAACGCGGAAGATTATGCGCGATGATTCCATTCGTTTGACTTCAACAACAGTGCGTGTTCCCGTAAAAGGCGGACACAGTGAATCAATCAACGTTGAGTTCGAAAAAGATTTTGATGTCGCTGAAGTGAAAAAATTGTTGGGCGAAACAAAAGGTGTTGTGCTTGTCGATGATCCGTCTCAATTAAAATATCCAATGCCAATTGATGCAGAAGGAAAAGATGATGTATTCGTTGGAAGAATCCGCAGAGACGAATCACAGGCGAACACGCTAAATCTTTGGGTTGTTTCCGATAACCTCCGCAAAGGCGCTGCTACCAATGCTGTTCAGATTGCGGAATATCTTTTGGAGAAAAAGCTTATCTGATTTTAAAGTACTAATTACGAATCAATACTAATTTACAAAATCATTGGAGCAAAAGACGAAGTGGCGTTTTTCAAGACTTCAACTATACCAATTCGTACATTCGTATTTATTCGTAATTAGTAGGTGACCTTAAAACACACCCCTAAATCCCCTCTCGCCAATGCACATCCTTCCGCACAGGGGGGACTTCCGTATCTTTGAACTAAAAACTTTGAACTAAATTAGTAGGCTCGCTCGTTTACTCCTTCAATATAATTCACAAAAGCGCGACTCACTACTTTGTTTCCGCCCGGAGTCGGATAGTTACCGCTGAAATACCAATCGCCACGATGGTTCGGACAAGCTGAATGAAGGTCTTCTATTTTCTGAAAAATGATTTGTAGTTCCGCTTCGCAATCTTCCGGTTTTACAAGCTGTGCAATCTTCGCGCTGATTTGTTCCGCGGAGAAAGGCTGGTAAATCATGCGGACAAAATTTTTCATTTCGTTCACACCCAATTCTAATTGTTCTTTGCAACGTTCGTAAGTTTCATCCACGATGTGTTCCATGTTGTTTTCCTCGAGCAACTCAATTGCCGCACGGAAAGCAACAAGATCTCCGATTCGCGCCATGTCAATTCCATAACAATCAGGAT
The DNA here is from genome assembly GCA_043742705.1 of Bacteroidota bacterium. GTDB lineage: Bacteria > Bacteroidota > Bacteroidia > AKYH767-A > 2013-40CM-41-45 > JAPLDA01. The sequence continues at coordinate 5,822 of JAYTXY010000159.1, read as the reverse complement.
AACGAAGCTGTGGTGCGGAAGAAACAATCACAATTTTTTTCGGACCCAAACGATCCAGCATTTTAATGATGCTGTTCTTTAATGTAGTTCCGCGAACAATGGAATCATCAATCACCACCAAATTGTCTATTCCCTTTCGAATAGTTCCATATGTAATATCATACACGTGAGCAACCATGTCGCTGCGATCCGTATCATTCGTAATGAATGTTCTCAGCTTCGCATCTTTGATCGCAATTTTTTCTGCGCGCGTACGGATGGAAAGAATTTCGTTCAACTTTTCATCAGTTACATTGTTGCCAAGCGCTTTGATCTTTCGCTTCTTCACTTCTTTCAGGTAATCTTCCATGCCGTTCAACATGCCGTAGAATGCGACTTCCGCAGTGTTCGGAATAAAAGAGAAAACAGTATTTCTTAAATCGTGGTCAACTGCGCTAAGCGTACTTTGGCACAACAACCTTCCCAACTCCTTTCGTTCTTTGTAAATGTCTGCGTCACTTCCGCGCGAAAAATAAATTCGTTCAAAGGAACAACTCAAGCGTTGTGTCGGCTCTTTGATTTTTTCTTCTTTTACTTTTCCATTCTTCTTGATGATAAGCGCATGACCGGGTTTTATTTCATGAATGCTTTCAAGCGGAACATTGAATGCTGTTTGAATCGCAGGGCGTTCACTCGTCACAATAACTACTTCATCATCTTTATAAAAAAATGCCGGACGAATTCCTGCGGGATCGCGCAACACAAATGCATCACCGTGCCCGAGCAAACCGGCAATCGTATAACCACCGTCCCAGTTTTTTGATGATTGCTTCAAAATATTTCCAAGATCAAGATGCTCTGCAATGAGCGGAGAAATTTCCTGTTTGCTGTTTCCGAGTTCTTTGAACTTATAATACAACGAATCATTTTCTTCATCGAGGTGATGTCCGATGTTTTCCATCACGGTCACGGTATCTGCTTTTTCTTTCGGATGCTGACCGAGTTTTACAAGGTCTTCAAAAAGTTCATCCACATTTGTCATGTTGAAGTTTCCGGCAACAACAAGATTTCTTGTCATCCAATTATTCTGACGAAGAAACGGATGGCATTGCTCAATGCTGTTTCCGCCAAATGTTCCGTAACGAAGATGGCCGAGAAATAATTCTCCGGTGAACGCTGCGTTCTTCTTCAGCCAGTTTACATTGTTTAATAATTCCGGATCTTTTTTTCGGATGTCTTCAAACTTCCCGTGAATGCGGCCGAAAATATCCTGGATGGCTTGCTTGTTATTGGAACGACTTCTGCTGATGTAACGCGTTCCGGGTTCCACATCAAATTTGATATTCACAACACCCGCTCCGTCCTGTCCGCGATTGTGTTGCTTTTCCATCAGCAAATACAATTTGTTGAGTCCGTAAAAAGCTGTTCCGTATTTTTTTTGATAGTGGGAAAGTGGCTTCAGAAGCCGAACCAGGGCTATGCCGCATTCATGATGAAGGAAATCGCTCATGGGAATAATTCAGTTGCAAAGATAGTTTATTTCAACGAAACGTTCTGAAGAAAGAGTAGAAAATAAGAGGCGTTTTCCGTTTAACCCACAATTAAATCATACGGAAATTCAATGGTGAATGTGTGCAGTTCATTTTCGTAACTGTACTGAATCGTGCTGTTAAAATGGTCGCATATTTTTTTCACAATGGCCATACCAAGTCCGACAGAATCTTTCTCAATTCCTTTTTTGAATCGTTCAAAAATCTGGTCTTCGGGAATGTTTAACAATTCTCCGCTGTTTGAAACTACGAGGTGATTTTCAAATAACTCAATGTTCAATCGCCCTCCCGGTCTGTTATATTTTATTGCATTGGATAAGAGATTCGAAACAAGAATTTCTGCAAGCTGTTCATTCATCTGGAAAATGCGTTGCTCGTCTACGTTTTCATTTACTACCAGCTCTTTTGCCGAAATGAAAATTTCCATTCCTTCCAATTGCTTCCTGATAACCCGTCCTAAATTCAGCAGCTTGGTATCAGCATATTGATCGTTGTCAATTCGCGTGAGCATGATTAAACTTTTATTCATTCTCGACAGGCGATGTACGGCATCAAGTGAACTTCTGATCTGATCAATTTGTTTTTCTTTCAGGTCTTCTGCCTGCAACATCAAATCAAGTTTCGACTGAATAATTGCAAGCGGAGTTTGAGTCTCATGCGACATGTTTTCCGTAAACTCTTTCAGATTCTGGTAATCACGCGAAACTTTGTCCATGAGCTTTGACAACTCTCTGTTCATCGCATTAAATTCTTCCACAGAAGATTTTTTAAACGTCACCCTTCCTCCTCTTCGAAGATCAAAATTTTTCAACACATCAAGCGCATTGTAAAATGGCGCCCAGATGCTTCTTGAAAACCAGCGGTTCAGAAAATAAAAACAGAAGATCACGTCAACTGCCACCAATCCAATGGTGATGAGCATGCCCCTGAACATGTCACGAACTTCGGGAAGGCGCTTTTGGATTTTAATTTTAAACGCTGTGTTGTTGATCAGCTTTTCATAAGACAACTGGCGGTAGGGAACCATGTGTTCTTCGTAAGGATCAAACACCATCGTATCGTTCAGATGAACACGAAACGTGTGGAATTTTTCAATCGGAATAATTTCTATTCTGTCACCGATGATTATTCCGGCATCTGCTATGTTTGGCTGACTCGTGATCTGTTTTTCAATTTCTGTTTTTTCAAAAATCAACCGTTCGTTGATTTCCTTATTCACGAGATACAGTATCCTGTTGGCAATTACAAAGCTCCCGATGAAAAGCAACGCGATAGCTACTGCGATGTAGTATTCGTTTGTCTTATTGAGAAGTTTCATAATTGCACACAGGTTGAAATACTTTCATCAACAAACATCCTAAAAAAATAATCGCGAACGATCAGGTGTTTAATTTGTAACCAACACCATAAACGGATTTCACATAATCGTTGCCACCCTTCTCCATGATTTTCTTCCGTAAATTTTTGATGTGGCTGTAAATAAAATCAAACGAATCGGCCATGTCAGAATGATCTCCCCACAAATGTTCAGCGATAGATTCTTTGGTGAGCACTTTGTTGGGATTGGAAATAAAATAAAGTAACAGTTGGTGCTCTGTCCGTGTAAGACTCACATGTTCATTGTTCACATACAAAACCATTTCATCAGGAATAATTCTTAGTTCATTGAAGATAATGTCTTTTTTTTCCTGCAATGTTCTTCTGCGGATTACTGATTTAATGCGGGCAGAAAGTTCTGAAAGATGAAACGGTTTGGTGATGTAATCGTCTGCTCCGATGTTCAATCCTTTCAGTTTATCATCCAGTGAATTCTTTGCAGATACAATGATGACGCCCGTTTCAGCCTTGTCCTGTTTTAACACTTCGATAACTTTTAACCCATCTCCATCCGGCAATCCAATGTCAACAATGATGGAATCATATACAAATGTTGAAATTTTCTCAATGGCAGTATGGAAATTGTGAGCCGTTTCAACAGTACATCCGGTTTGTTGAAGATATTCTGACATTGAATTCCGCAAATCCTCTTCGTCCTCAATAATCAATACTTTCATAGGATGGTTGTTTTTATGATCCGGACAAAGTTGGCAATGATTCCGCGATAATCAAAAAAAGTTTATTCAGAATATCTCCAAGATCTAATCTTACGTTTGCATTCGATATATTTGTCTGAGTCGGGCTCTATTCGCTAAATCAAAAGTATGAAATTACGGTACGTTTCATTTTTTATTCTTTCTGTGGTCTCTTGCTTTATCATTGCCGATAGCTATTTTAATACAGGGCACGGTAATCCTACGGGTGCTCCTTCTGCAAGAGATGGTTCGGTTGCAAGTCTCGGGTTAACCTGCTCTGAATGTCATTCAGGGGGCCCCAATACTATTCAGCCCGGATGGATCACCTCTACAATCCCCGCCAGTGGCTATGTTCCGGGTGCGCTCTATACAATCACCGCTACAGCGACCTATGCCGGCCGAAGTATGTTTGGTTTCGAAATTTCTCCGGAGAATTCTGCCGGAGTGAAAAAGGGTACGCTCATCGTTACAAACTCAACAACAACCCAAACCATTAGTACGGGAAAATACATCACACACAAACAGGCCGGAATAACAGGTACCTCAGGTTCCCATACCTGGTCATTTAACTGGACAGCTCCGGCTGTAGGAACCGGAACTGTCACATTTTACGGTGCATTTCTTTGCGCCAACTCTTCCAATAATGAGAATGGTGATATGACATACAAATCAACATTGGTTGCGACAGAAGATATCACTACGGGTCTGAATGAAAATCTTGTCGGTATTGGTGGTGTGTCTGTTTTTCCAAATCCGGCTTTTGATCAGCTCAATGTGAATTACAGTATGAGTCGAAATGGAATGGTTGAGATTACTTTGTATGATTTGCAAGGAAGAATAATTGCACCGCTTTTATCTGATTCGAAGACTCCCGGGAGCTATAACGATTTGTTAAAACTCCCGCTCAGCTTAAATGACGGAGTTTATTTTCTCGAAATCGCAACAGAAACAAGTAAGGTGACAAAGAAGATTCTTGTTCAGCAATAAAATATTTTGAGATTCCCCTTTCCTTCTTAATTTGCAATCAGTTTCTTGGTTGCTTCTTGGCAGTTTTATTTTCGTTGAGCAAGTCTGTCTTAAATTTCGGGGGGGATTAAATAAAAACATTTGTCATCATTAAGATCACATTTATGATTTCCCTCGTGAAGAAATTAATTCCACTTTTTGCTGTTATCCTGTTTTTCAGCTCTTGTTATTACGATAACCTGGAAGAGTTGCATCCTAATCTGGACGGACCGTGCGACACGACAGGAACAATCGGGTACACCGCAGATGTTCTTCCTATTTTGCAATCTTATTGCGGTATAAATAACGACTGTCATAATGCGGATCCAAACAACCAATCAAGCATTTCGTTGGCGACATATGATGGCGTAAGAGGTAATGCCAATTCAATAGTAAGATCAATTAAACATGATCCTTCAATTGCAGCAACGAGGTGGATGCCCAGCGGAGAAGGAATGCTGAACCAATGCAACATCATGAAAATAGAAGCCTGGGTAAATCGCGGAAGACTGAATAATTAATTGTTTGACCCCTCATAAAAACAAGATGATTAAAAAATTTCTTTTCACCTCTGCCCTGTTGCTGGTCTTCCGTTTTTTCGGTACTGCACAGGACTTGCTTAGCCAGTTGGGTGACAGCACTCCTGCAACAAAATCTTTTTCTGCCGGTACTTTTAAAACTACGCGGCTGATAAGTACACACACATTAGAAACTCTGGGAAAACGAACGCTTGATTTTCGGATCTCTCACCGTTTCGGTGCACTCAATACTGGCGCTTACAATGCATGGGGACTTGACGGTCCGGCACGTATTCGACTGAGTCTTGAATATAGTTATGACGGTCGTCTCATGGCCGGAATTGGAAGAAGTTCTACGCCTGATAAGATGTGGGATAGTTTTCTGAAATACCGCCTGTACAGGCAAACCGATGATAATAAACACCCGCTGAGCGTTACTCTCTTTGCCGGAATGTATTACACGAACCTGAAAGATCCCGATAAAGATGCGAACGGATATGATAAGTATGAGTTCTTCAGCAGCCGTTTATCGTATGCATATGAAATAATTGCAGGAAGAAAATTCAGCAGCCGGTTTTCATTCCAAGTAGCTGCTTTCTTTGTTCATTATAACCTGGCAGAAGTATTCACGGATAAAAATGATGTGTATGGCGCTAGTGGTGCTTTCCGGTTTAAGTTTTCAAAACGCTCCGCTGTTA